>DAOQAU010000030.1:14148-20030 GCA_035354275.1 Candidatus Gastranaerophilaceae bacterium | reverse complement strand
AAGAGATTTAAAATTGAAACAGGCAGTAAAAACTTCCACGCAAAAGCGTTAAGTTGGTCTGATTTAAGTCTTGGCAAAGTTGCTCTTACCCATAAAATACAAATAAACAGGGCAAAAGTTTTTAAGAAAATCCAAAATACCTGCTCAAAATAAACTAAAATTTGAGAAAGAGTGTTGTACCCGAAGATTTTTTCGGAAATATAAAATCCTAGAGGCGATAAAAATCCGCCTAAGAACAATGTTGCAAGAAATGCGCACATAATAAATGCCATAGCGTATTCTGCAAGGAAGAAAAACGCAAATCTCATCCCCGAATACTCTGTGTTATAGCCGCTTACAAGTTCGCTTTCTGCCTCGGGCAGGTCAAAAGGACATCTGTTTAATTCTGCAAGCGCGCATATAAACATTACTACAAAGCCTAAAAAGGCAGGGAAAATAAACCATCCGCAAAACGGATATATGCTTATTTGAGCAAAAACTATTTGTTTTAAATTCATAGAAGATGCAAGCAAAACAATGCTTAAAAAAGAAAATACCATCGGAAGTTCATAGCTGATTGCCTGCACTACAGAACGAATTGAGCCTATAAGTGAATATTTGTTGTTACTTGCATAACCGGCTAAAAGAATTGCTATGATAGGAATAGAAGCTATAGAAATGAAAAGCAGACCACTTACCGAATAAGATATAAAATCAAATTCAGAGCTGAAGGGAATCAATCCCCAAACAACCATTACAGGCACAAATGCGAGTAGCGGCGCAATCATAAACAGGAATCTGTCGCTTTTTTCAGGCGTGATATTTTCTTTGCAAAGAAGTTTTATCGCGTCTGCTATTATTTGAAACAAGCCCCAAGGACCGACTCTGTTAGGGCCTTTTCTTTGAGTAAAAACAGCTAAAACTTTTCTTTCAAGCAGCACCAAAAACAAGACTACAAGAATTAAAACAACCGCAACTATGCAAAACGGAAGCACAGGGAAAGTTACAGTTCCCACAAAAGCAGGTATATGGAACTTTTCCAACAAATTCAGATATAAGAAATATAAATAATCCATTATCTGTCAACCTCCGGCAAGATTACATCAAGGGAGCCGAAAATTGTCATTAAATCCGGATACATTGAATCAATAAGCAATTTAGGCAAAATTTGAACAGAATAATAAGAGCCTGTACGCCATTTGACCCTGTAAGGATTGGATGAACCGTCAGATTTGACATAACAGCTGCAAAGCCCTCTGGGTGCTTCCACATTGGAAATGTATTCGCCTTCGGGAACTTTAAGCAAATGTTGTTTTACGGTCGATAAAACTTCACCTTGATTAACCAAAAGCCAATCAACACATTGAGAGATGATTTTTAAACAAGTTCTCATTTCTTCAATTCTGACATTATACCTGTCGTAGCAGTCGCCGTTTTGAGCAACTGCTGTGTCAAATTCAATGTCGCCATATACCAGATAAGGTTTTTGTTTTCTAAAATCAACATTAATCCCGCTTGCCCTAAGGTTAGGTCCTGTCATAGAATATTGTAAAGCAGTGTTTTTAGAAATTATTCCGACTCCTTTTGCGCGAGCAACAAAAATAGGATTATTGGTAATAATTCCTTCGTAATCATTAATTCTGGAAGGCATAATCTTAACAAAATCTTTGACTTTATTAAGCCAATCGGAAGAAACTTCGTGCCTTAAGCCCCCAAAAGTATAGTAATTATACATTAAACGCTGCCCTGTAAGTTCCTCAAACAGGTGCAGTATGATTTCTCTATCCCTGAAACAATAAAAAAGAGGAGTTGTTGCACCCAAATCCAACATATAAGTACCCAACCAAAGCAAGTGCGAGGCAAGACGGTTTAATTCAAGAGTCAATACCCTGATATATTTTGTTCTTTTAGAAACTTCAATTTTGGCAAGATTTTCGACCGCATCACAAAAGGCGTAGGAATTAAAGAATCCGCTTAAATAATCAACTCTGTCAACAGTCGGAAGATACTGCAAATAAGTGCGGTTTTCCGCCATTTTTTCCATACCCCTGTGAAGATAGCCGATAACAGGCTCACAGGATTTAATAATCTCGCCTTCAAGTTCAAGTACAAGGCGTAAAACTCCGTGAGTCGAAGGGTGCTGAGGCCCTATGTTTATCTTCATTCTTGTGCGCTCTGAATTAGGCATTTTTCACCTCATTCCAGGCTAATCTTGAATCATCTGCAATATAATCTTTGCGCAAAGGGTTTCCAATCCAGCCTTTTGGCATAAAAAGACGTTTTAAATCGGGATTATTTTCAAAATTTATGCCAAATAAATCGTAAATTTCACATTCATCAAAATATGCGCTTTTATAAACATCTACGATTGAATTTACTTTGGGCAGATTTCTGTCCAAAAGGACAGAAATCTGCCTTTGAGTGTTCAATTTTGTCGAATAAACACAATAAATCAATTCAAATGAATCTTTCAAATCAATGGCGATAAGCGATAAAAGGGTATCAAAATCAAATTCAGCATTATTTTTAAGGAAGCTCAAAAGGTCAACTAAATTCGATTTATCCACGCGAATTTTGTCGAAAGAATTTTCTTGCTTAATTACTTGAATATCAAAATTTTGCAACGCTTCAAAGTTCATCTGATAAATCCCCCGATACTCCCCAGTATTGAATATTTATACCGGAATCTTTAATTAAAATTTCACTTTCTTCATCAAGTTTTAGAGTAGAAACGTGGGCATCAATATATTTTTTTCTGTTCAAAATTGTTTCTTTGCGGATTTTTTTCTGAAGCTTAATTATTGCATCTAAAAGCGCGCTCGGCGTAGGCGGGCACATCGGAAGGTAAATATCAACAGGAATTACCTTATCGATACCTTTAACCACCGAATAACTGTCGCCAAACATTCCGCCGCCACAAGTGCATGCTCCCATAGCGATGACATATTTGGGTTCGGGCATCTGTTGGTACAATTTAAGCATGGCGGGAGCCATTTTATGGGTAATTGTTCCTGCACAAATCAGCAAATCCGCTTGCCTTGGGGTTGCCCTGAAAACTTCCGAGCCGAAACGCGCGATATCAAAATTGGCTGCAGAAGTTTGCATCATTTCGATTCCGCAGCATGAAGTGGCAAAAGTCATAGGCCAAATAGAGTTCGAGCGTCCCCAGTTATAAATAAAATCTATGCTTGAAATTATAACGTTCACTGCCACCTCAAAATATCTTTTTTTATGGCAAACCAAAGTGCAAATATCAGTAAAAATACAAAAATTGTTACTTCGATAAGGGCGAATGCTTCAAGCTGGTTAAAATTAACGGCAAAAGGGAAAAGAAAAATTGTTTCAACGTCGAAGATTAAAAACATAATAGCAAAATTAAAAAATTTAACATCAAATTGGATTCTGGCATCTGAAAACAATTCCATGCCGCATTCATAGTGAGTTTTTTTATCTTCAAACAGTGTTCTTGGAGAGCAGATATAGCTTGCAATAAGTGCTGCAAGAGCAAAAAGCCCTGACAAAACCACAAATACCGCTAAAAAAATCAGCTCTTTCAATCTAACCTCTTACAAAAGTACCTATAATTATAATAATCAAAACATTTTTTCTAGCATAGTACTTGTTGTGTTTTATTAAGATGATTTTTTTCACGATTTAACCTGATAAAATACTCCTGTTATAGGACATAAAAACAGTACAATTAAGCTATGATAATAAAATCAAAGACATGTACAAGGGAAGGGATAGATGAACCGAGTGCTTTGGAAATTATTTATATTGTTTGCACTTTTGATGCAATTTGTTTGTCCTGCTTTCGCGGATGATTTTAATTTCTTTTCTGACGACAGCGAAATAATTTTCAGCCAAAAAGTTTATCCGCTTAATGCGATAGATCCGACTATTGTTTCAAACACGGTAGGAAGCTTTTATCCGGGTTTAAGAGGCGCAAACCAAATGATAGTCTATACTCCCGCTTTTGGTTTCAGAACCAACACAAACGAATTCGGCTCTGAAGCTATCGTATGCAAAAACATAACAACGGCTCTAGGCGGAGCCGATTCTCTAATCCCTCGAGACGGATTTGTAATAAGCGGTCACGGAAGCGCAAAAAAATGGATTAATGAAAATGTCATTTTAGGTTCAAAAGTATATGTTAACCCCACAGACAAAACACTTACAGTTTATATCACTTCAGACAGTTTTCTCTATGGTGCCCAACAAAAAATAAAAGAAGCAAATGAAATCGTAAATTATTACAAAGAACGTTCCCTTTATTATGATGCCAAAAAACCTAAAATGTATATTGAACAAGCACAAGATTATCTTGAAAAAGCAAAGCATGACCCTTCAAATGTTCAAAAATATTCTTCACAGGCAATAGAAAGCGCAAATTTGGCACTTGCAAATGCACTTCCGTACAAAGCTGATGAGCTCAAAGGGGTTTGGATACGTCCGACTGAAACTTCATCCGAAGAAATCACCAAAACACTTGACAGATTAAAAGCTTCAGGAATTAACAATATTTTTCTTGAAACTTATTTTCATGGCAAAACTATTTTTCCAAGCAAAACAATGTCAGATTATAATTTTATCAGGCAAAACGAAAAATTTGCAGGCTTTGATCCTTTAAAAATTTGGATTCAAGAGGCACATAAACGCGGAATTAAAGTCAATATTTGGTTTGAAACTTTTTATGTAGGAAATGAGCCCCCAAATTCTAATTCCAAAAGCATTTTAGCAGTAAAACCCGCATGGGCAAATAAAACAAAAAAAGATTACGAAAAACAAGGACCCACACCTTCTGTGTCCGAACATAACGGATATTTTTTAGACCCTGCAAATCCTGAAGTACAAGACTTTTTGGAATATTTAATAAAAGAAATTATTACAAATTATTCTCCTGATGGCATAAATCTTGACTACATACGTTATCCGCAATCTTTAGCGGCAAAATATCCCGGCTATGATTTGTCAAATTGGGGTTACACAGAATATGCAAGAGCGGATTTTAAATCCCAATATTGCAAAGACCCTGTAGAAATTCTTCCTGACGATGAATTATGGCAGGTTTGGGACAAATACAGACAAGACAATATAACAGAATTTGTCGAGCGAATAAGTAAGCTTACACACAATAAAAATATCCTTTTAACAGCAGTTATTTTCCCTGACAGGCAAAAAGCCTTAGAGACAAAACAACAAGATTGGAAAACTTGGTCACAACGAGGTTATATAGACGGATTTACACCGCTTCTTTTAACTTGCGACGCAAAAACCGCAAATATAATGATGCAAGATATAAATCGTAATAAATGTGACTGTACAAAACTTTATTCAGGGATTTTTGTAACTTTTATGGGAGGCTCAAATGAAGATTTAATAAGGCAAATCCATGAAGCCCGAAAACTCGAATCAAAAGGTATAATACTTTTTGATTATGCGCACCTTGACGATAAATATAAAAATACGCTTATGGCAAGTGTCTTTCTTCCAACGGAAGATGACACCTATAAAATTCAGCCAAATACACGCTATCAATTTCAAAGGAAAAAACGCACACCGTTTAAGTTAAGAAAAATTATTTAAGGGGTAAATGGGGCAAAGTGGATAAATATGAGCGGATTCGAAAAAAATGAAAAAAAACCTTACCTTGGCATAATGTTTAAATGCTGTAATGTTTATACAAGAATTTATAAAAACAAAACCGGTGACGCTTATGTCGGAAGATGTCCGAAATGCTCTCGCAGCGTAAGAATACCAATAGGTGAAGGTGGTACAAATCAAAGGATTTTTTATGCAGATTGAAGATTTAAAAAAAGAAAATAAATTATTAGAAATTTTTTGCGAATTAGTGCAAATTCCTTCTCCTTCAATGAAAGAGGAAAAAGTAATTGAATGGATTA
>DAOQAU010000030.1:0-14048 GCA_035354275.1 Candidatus Gastranaerophilaceae bacterium | reverse complement strand
TTAGTGCAAATTCCTTCTCCTTCAATGAAAGAGGAAAAAGTAATTGAATGGATTAAAAATTTTTGTGCCGATAACGGTATCAATTGTAAATCTGATGATTACGGAAATTTGATTATAACAGTAAGCGGCACTGTAACAGACAAACAGCCCTTGCTTTTATCCGCACACATGGACGTTGTGGGAGATGCTTCTCCGATTAATCTTCAAATTAACGATGATTTCATTGAAACTGACAAAACAAGAACTCTCGGGGCAGATGATAAAGCAGGAGTCGCCTGTGCATTGATGCTTGCTTATGAATTTTCACACATTTATCCTTTAGAGATTGTGCTTACCCGAGACGAAGAACACGGAATGAGCGGGATTAAACATCTGGATTTTTCAAAGTTAAATTCAAAATACGCGCTTGTCTTGGATGCAGATAAACTTGGTCAGCTACTTGTATCAGGTGCAAGCTACACAAATGCTCAACTTAATTTGAAAACTTCATACGGAGGACATTCTGGGCTTGATATAGGAGATGAAAAAAGACTTAATGCGGCAAAATTAATTGCAGAATTGGTTAATGAAATCCCGCAGGGAGTATTTTACAAAGATGAAACCGGCACAATAACATCAATTAATATCGGTACAATTATCGCGGGTAATACTCAAAACGGCACTCCTGTCACAAATGTTATAAATACAAAGGCTCAGGCAACTTATTCTATCAGAAGCGCAAGCTTTGAAAAAGAAAATGAATTAAAGGCAATTATTCAAAATATCGTCGAAAAATTCAATAAAAAATATGATTCGCTTGCAAATGCCGAAATTATATTTTCTCAGCATTTGCCCCCGTTTGAAAAGGCTCAGGACGATTTTATAGAAAAAATTCACACTAAAGTATGCGCAATGTTAGGCATAAATCAGGATATTTCATCATTTCATGCAGGTGCGGAAACCCATATTTACGCACAAAATAAAAACTCCAAGGGCGAAACGATTTGCCCGTTTTTAGTCGGACTTGCAGATGTTTTTAACATGCACTCAATCGATGAAAAAATAGATTACAAAACGTTAATTCAAGGCTATAATTTGCTCAAGGAAATGTTTTTGGAATTTAACAAATAGTTTTTTCAAAAATTTCTTTAACTTGTGCAAAAATATTTTCTATTGTGTTTGCTGAGTTAATCACTTTGACTCTTTCAGGTTCTTTTTTTGCCAATTCAAGATAGCCCTTTTTTACTTTTTCAAAAAATTCTACTCCGGCAGATTCCATTCTGTCTTTGTTTTTACCGACTCGGCTTTGAGAAGTTTCCACATCTATATCAAAAACATAAGTTAAATCAGGCATAAATTTATTTGTTGCAATGTCATTGAGCATTTTAAGACGCTCTAAATTAACGCCCCTGCCGTATCCCTGATAAGCGATTGTAGAATCAATATGGCGGTCGCATAAAACAATTTTTCCTGCATCAACTGCCGGTTTTACAATAACATCAATGTTCTGCGCTCTGTCAGCAAGGAATAAAAAAGCCTCAGCTTGTGAAGAAACTTCACCTTCATAGTTTAAAAGTATCTCACGAATTCTCTCTCCTAAACCTTTGCCGCCAGGTTCTCTTGTCAAAACAACGTCATACCCTTTTAAAATCAAATATTCATGCAAAAGATTCATCTGCGTTGTTTTACCGCAGCCGTCAGCACCTTCAAATGTTATAAATAATCCCTTCTCCATGCTTATAAATCTCCATCTTCTTGTCATCCTGAATTCGTTTGACTTCTTTTCCCGAAATCTTTGATTTCGTGGAAAATGTCCTTACGGTACATGTAAATTGTCCAATCTTTAGCCATTTTTGTCAATAGTATCAGGATCTATCCAAATTGCAAAGGTGGTAAGATGCTGAAATAAATTCAGCATGACAGATTATATTAATTATAATACAAAAAGGTACAGGGTTTAAAACCTGTACCTTTTTGTATTTGAATTTATTATGAAACGTATTCTTTGATTTCTGAGGCAAGGTTTTTAGAATCAAGCTTAATTCCGGGTCCCATAGTCGTTGCCAGATAAACTGATTTTAAATAAGTACCTTTTGATGAAGAAGGTTTAGCCTTAATAACCGCTTCTGCAAGAGTCGCGAAGTTTTTAAGCAAATCTTCTGTTTTGAATTGAATTTTACCGACAGGACAGTGAATCATGCCTTGTTTATCGGCTCTAAATTCGACTTTACCTGCTTTAGCATCTTTAACAGCAGTTGCAACATCCAAAGTTACAGTTCCTGTTTTTGGGTTTGGCATCAAGCCTTTTGGTCCCAAAACTCTACCTAATTTACCGAGCATACCCATACAATCAGGTGTTGCTATCAAAGTATCAAATTCAAACCATCCTTTATCGATTTTATCTATAACTTCTTCAGCACCTGCTTCATCTGCGCCTGCCGCTTTTGCTTCGGTAGCTTTTGCACCTTTTGCAATAACGCAAACTCTAATATCTTTGCCTAATCCTGCAGGTAAAACCGTGGTTGAGCGAATTTGCTGATCAGCGTGTTTCACGTCAATACCTAAACGCATGTGACATTCAACGGTTTCATTGAATTTTGATGTTTCTTTTGAAATTTCTTGGATTTTTTTTATGGCATCAGCCATAGTAGCAGGCTGTTCAAAGCCTTCTAACATTTCTTGAATTTTCTTTTGTCTTTTAGTTAATTTTGTCATTTTATAATCCTTTCTTGGTAGTAACGTCTCTGAGAAGAGACTCCCAAATTAAACTATTCAGCTACTGTCACGCCCATAGCGCGAGCAGAACCTTTAATCATTTTAACCGCACTTTCTAATGAAGTTGCGTTTAAATCTTCCATTTTTGTTTTTGCAATTTCTTCCATTTGAGCCTGGGTAATTTGTCCGACTTTGTCCTTATTAGGAACCGCAGAGCCTTTTGGAAGATTAAGTGCTTTTTTGATCAAAACTGCAGCCGGCGGTGATTTTGTTATGAATGAAAAACTTCTGTCTTCATAAACATCAATAACTACAGGAATGATATAGCCTGCTTGCGCTTCAGTTTTTGCGTTAAACTGTTTGCAAAAATCCATTATATTTACCCCATGTTGACCTAATGCCGGACCTACCGGAGGTGATGGATTTGCTTTCCCAGCTTCGATTTGAAGCTTAATTTTACCTATTACTTTTTTTGCCATGATTTATTCTCCTTTCGTGGTACTAACGGGGAAAACCCTTCCACAATTATAATTTCTGAATCTGTTTGTATTCCAGTTCAACAGGTGTTTCACGTCCGAATATAGAAACATTTGCTCTGAGTTTAGATTTATCCGGATAAACTTCTGTAATATCTCCGATAAATTCTGCAAATGGTCCTGAAACGATTCTGACCTTATCGCCTGCTTTAATATCAAGCTGAACTTTCTGAGTTTGAGCTTGAGTTCTGTGAATAATTTTTTTGATTTCGCTATCTTTTGCAGCGATTGGTTTTTTGGCAGAGCCTACGAACTTTGTAACACCTGCAGTATGCCTTACTACATACCAGCTATCATCGTCCATAATCATCTCTACAAGAACATATCCGGGGAAAATCTTTTCTTCTTTTTCTTGTTTTTTGCCCGCCTTAACCTGAGTTACGGTTTTTTGAGGAACTTCAACTCTGAAAATCTTTTCGCCCATATTCATATATTCGATACGTTTTTCAAGGTTAACTTTAACCTTATTTTCGTGTCCCGAATACGTATGAACAATGTACCAACGTTTTTGCCCTTTTCTATCGAGCTTTTCGTGAACCGGCGCAGCATCTTCGCGTTTTTCTTCCAAAACTGCTTCTGTCAGTAAATCTTCCGTTAATTCTTTTTTCTCTTTTTTTACCATAATTTTACCTATCGGTCTTTCTTATCTGTGAGGGATAAATCCCAATACCCATTTAAAAATAACATCCATAAAATACACTGCTACCGTAAAAACAAATACTATTATAACCACAAAAAAGGTTTCTGCAAAAACCTGACGGCGTTCCGGCCAAGTAATTTTGCCCCATTCGGCTCTTACACCTTTTAAATATGCAGTTATTACGTTAATTGTTTCGTTCATTTTTTCCTTTAATAGTTGAATAGTCGAACAGTTGAACAGTCGAATAGTTTTTTTTAGAATTAAACTTTTCGACTTTTCGACTTTTAAACTTTTCAACTTAATATCATTTTACGTTTTACCTTTACTTTTTACTTTTATATAAATCGCGCCCTGAAGGACTCGAACCCTCGACATCCGGTTTTGGAGACCGACGTTCTACCAACTGAACTAAGGACGCCTATGGGTGAACAGTGAACTATGAACGGTGAACGGAATTTCCGTTTACTGTTTACTGTTTACCGTTTACTATTTCGTTTCTTTATGTGCTGTGTGTTTTTGACAAGAAGGGCAGTATTTTTTCAACTCCATTCTTTCTTTAGTCGTTTTTTTGTTTTTAACAGTTGTGTAGTTTCTTTCTTTGCAGTCTTCGCAAGCTAAAACCACCATTTTGTCAACTCTGCCTTTGATTCCCATTTTATTTGTCCTTTTCCTTTGTTTATGTGTTTTTAAAGTATTTAAAAAGAATGTGTTTTCCACATTCTAGTCGCGCTTCAAAAATCGGCCTAACATAATAATAAAATAAAAATAATAAATTGCAAATAATTTGTAAACAAAATTTATTATATATAAAAGAAACGGACTAAAAAGGTTCTCATTTACGTCATCCTGAATTCATTTCAGGAGCTCAAAGTTTTTCATTAAAGAGATTCTGAAACAAGTTCAGAATGACAGGTATAAGCCTACTTAACAGCTTCTTCTTTTTTATTATCTTTAGACGATTTACCTTTTGATTCAAAGGTAATTTTATCATCCTGCATTTTAAGAACTATTACATCACCGGCAGAATACTTATTTGTAAGTATTTCTTCTGCAAGAATATCTTCAATACGCTTTTGAATAAGCCTTCTAAGCGGCCTTGCTCCATAAGCTTCCGAGTAACCGTCTTTTGCAAGAAAGTCTTTAACTTCATCAGTAACTTCAATTGAAAGTTCTCTTTCTTCAAGACGTTTAAATAAATCTTTAAGCATAAGATCAACAATTTGACGAATTTCATCCTTAGAAAGGTGAGAAAATACGATAATATCATCAATTCTGTTAAGAAACTCCGGCCTAAACGCCTTTTTCATTTCTTCCATAACAGTATCTTTAAGTTTTTCGTATTTATCTTTTTTCTCGTCTGTGGCACTTGTAAATCCAAGTTTAGACTGATTAGCAATCATACTTGCGCCGACGTTTGAAGTCATAATAATAACCGTATTTTTAAAGTTTACGTGTCTGCCTTTGGAATCTGTCAAACGCCCGTCATCAAGGATTTGAAGCATTATGTTAAACACATCGGGGTGTGCTTTTTCAATTTCATCAAAAAGGATTACAGAATAAGGCTTTTTGCGGACGATTTCCGATAAATGTCCGCCGTCATCGTAACCGACATATCCAGGAGGTGAACCGATAAGTTTTGCGGTTGAATGTTTCTCCATAAATTCTGACATATCAACACGTATCATATTATCTTCAGAGCCGAACATAGCTTCAGCTAGAGCTTTTGCAAGCTCAGTTTTACCGACACCTGTCGGGCCTGAGAAAATAAAGCTTCCGATAGGCCTGTTAGGACTTTTTAATCCTACTCTTGCCCTTCTTATAGCTTTTGAAATCGCGACAACAGCATCACTTTGTCCGATAACTCTTTCGTGAAGAGTATCTTCAAGTTTAAGCAGCCTGTCGCTTTCGCCCTCGGTTAACCTTGTAACAGGAACGCCGGTCATTGTTGCAATTACTTCGGCGATTTGCTCTTCGGTTACAGTCGGTTTATTTGCTTCGTGCTCTTCGCGCCACTTGGCTGACATTTCCCTGATGCGCTCTTTAAGATCAGCCTCATCATCTCTTAACTGTGAAGCCTTTTCAAATTCCTGATTTCTGATTGCGTCTTCTTTTTCTTTAATCAAAGCGCGCAATTCTTTATCAAGTTCTTTGCCTTCAGGGGAAAGCGAACTCATCTGAAGCCTTACTTTTGAACTTGCTTCGTCAAGGACATCTATTGCTTTGTCCGGCAAAAATCTGTCTGTAATATATTTACTGGAAAGCTTAGCCGCTGCAACGATTGATTCGTCAGAGATGTTAAGCTTATGGTGGTCTTCGTATTTAGCCTTCAGACCTTTTATAATTTCAATTGTTTCTTCGACTGTCGGTTCTTCAATAATTATAGGCTGAAAACGTCTTTCAAGCGCGGAATCTTTTTCCACGTGTTTCCTGTATTCATCAAGGGTTGTTGCACCGATAACCTGAATTTCACCCCTGGAAAGTGCTGGTTTAAGGATGTTTGCAGCATCAATAGCACCTTCTGCGGCACCTGCACCTATCAAAGTATGCATTTCATCAATGACAAGGATTACGTTCCCTGCCTGACGGATTTCATCCATGATTTTTTTAAGCCGTTCTTCAAATTCCCCTCTGTATTTAGTTCCTGCAACCAAAAGCCCCATGTCAAGCTGGATTACCTTTTTGCCGTCGAGAATATCGGGAACTTCGGAATTGACAATTCTTATTGCAAGCCCTTGCGCAACAGCGGTTTTACCCACGCCAGGCTCACCGATTAAAACAGGATTGTTTTTTGTCCGTCTTGCAAGAATTTGTATGACACGCTCGATTTCTTTTTCTCTGCCGACGACAGGATCAAGCCTTAATTCTTGTGCCGCAAGAGTTAAATCTGTTCCGAATTCATCCAAACTCGGCGTTTTTGCCTTGCTTCCGGAAGATGAGGATGCCCCTGAAGAAACCGCTTGAGGTTTTGATTCACCCAACATTTTAACTACATTGCTTCTGATTTTATTTAAATCTACGCCTAAATTTTCCAAAACACGTGCGGCAACACCTTCGCCTTCGCGGATTAAGCCCAGTAAAAGGTGTTCGGTTCCGATGTAATTGTGACCAAGCTGACGCGCTTCATCCCATGACAATTCCAAAACCCTTTTTGCGCGGGGAGTGAAAGGAATTTCAACGGCAACAAAACCTGAACCTCTGCCGATTATTTTTTCGACTTCGACTCTTGCATCTTTGAGGTTAACCCCCATTGATTTAAGGGTTTTGGCTGCAACACCTGTTCCTTCGCCTATCAGGCCGAGCAAAACTTGTTCTGTTCCAACAAAGTTGTGACCTAGTCTTCTAGCTTCTTCTTGTGCCAACATGATTACTTTTATTGCTTTTTCCGTAAAACGCTCAAACATGTTCTCTCCTATTCTCAATTTATGTCAACATCATACCTAAAACAGTAAAAAACTTCAAGGGGGTAAATAGTGAGGGGTGAACTGTGAGCAGTGAGCGGATGTCGTTGCGAGGCATCGCCGAAGCAATCCAAAAAATCATCATTCTGAGCACTCTGCCGACAAAACGATTAAGTATCGTTTTGGAGAGGAAGAAGAATCTCTTTTACGTCATTGCTTTTCTTCTCACCTCTCACTTCTCACCAATTAGCTTGACAATAAATTTTTCTTTGGATATATTAGTATTGATGAAAGGAAATACAGGCTCCCATCGTCTAGAGGCCTAGGACACCTCCCTTTCACGGAGGCGACGGGGATTCGAATTCCCCTGGGAGTATTTATTTTTAAAAGCGGCAATAAGCCGCTTTTTTAGTGCGATTATATTAAGGGAATTTCGAATCCGATATGTTTCTCCCGCAGGTCGAAACATACGGGATTAACAGGCAACCTGCATCCTGCCTCGTACGGCTCGTGCCGCTCGCCTACGATGCAAGAGAATTCCCCTGGGAGTATTATTTTAAAAAAAAAGACGCTTTATGCGTCTTTTTTTTATGATATTTTTGTGGGCAAGTATGCCCACCTTACGGATTTTCTGCCTCTTAGCTGCTTAACTACTTAACTTCTTTTTCACTATTTACCATTTACTATTTCCTATTTCCTCCTGCCCCCCTCTTGCAAAAAAATCTTTTTGTAATACGATAATAGTTGTCAGAAATCACGACAATTAAATACAGTTTCAAATAGCCTATTTTGGCTTGCTTTTGATGTATTTAGGTTAGACAGTTAATTTGTATTACTTACACAAACGAAAGGTAAATAACAGTGGAAGAACAAGAAGAAAAGAAATTTAAAAAAAGAAAAAAAGTGGACACTCAAGATGCAGGAGCACCTGTTCAATCAGAGTGGAAAGAACGTGTAGTTCAAATCAGAAGGGTTACAAAAGTAGTTAAAGGCGGTAAAAAACTAAGCTTTAGAGCAGTTGTTATCGTCGGCAATCAAAAAGGTCAAGTCGGCGTTGGCTGTGCCAAAGCAGCAGAAGTCATCATCGCTATTCAAAAAGCAATCGCTGACGGCAGAAAAAACCTTATAGAAGTACCTATTTTTAAAACAAGCATCCCGCATCCTATTACAGGGTGCGCAGGAGCAGGAAGCGTTATGTTAAGACCCGCTTCTCAAGGTACAGGGATTATCGCAGGCGGAGCCGTCCGCTCTGTATTAGAACTTGCAGGGGTTGAAAACATTTTGTGCAAATCTCTAGGCTCTAAATCACCTCTTAACGCCGCAAACGCTACTTTAGACGCACTTAGAAACTTAAGACCGTTTAAAGAAGTTGCAAAAAGACGCGGAAAAACCGTTGCAGAAATACTAAGTTAGAAAAGGAATATAAAAATGGCAGAAACTAAAAATAAAACTAAAGCTACAGCCAAACCGAAGGCTAAAACAACCGCCACTAAACCTAAAACCGCGGCAAAGCCTAAAGCAAAACCTGCAGCTAAAATAGAAGAAAAAATCGCAGTTAAACCCGCAGTTAAAGCTGAAGTAAAAACCAAAGCAAAAGCTGAAATTAAAGCTAAAACAAATCAGATTAAAATTCAGCTTATCAAAAGCCTTATCGGTTCTTCACAAGCACAGCGCAAAGTCGCTAAAGCTTTGGGTTTAACAAAAACAAATCAAATAGTAGAGCAGGCCGAAACGCCTATTATTATGGGTATGGTCAGAAAAATTACTCATTTGGTTAAAGTAGTGAAATAGTGAACGGTGAGCAGTGAACAGTGAACTGAATTCAGCTCACCGCTCACCGTTCACAGCTCACTCTTAAAGAAAGGATTTATAAACATGAACATAACAGATCTAAAACCCGCCGAAGGTGCGACCAAAAAATCAAAAAGAGTCGGTCGCGGACGTTCTTCAGGTCACGGTAAAACAAGTTGCAGAGGCCACAACGGTGAAGGTCAGCGTTCAGGACGCTCTGCAAAAAGAGGGTTTGAAGGCGGACAAATGCCGGCTTTCAGAAGATTGCCGAAATTAAAAGGCTTCAAGCTTATCAATCAGCTTAATTATGCTGAAATTAACGTCGGCATGATTGAAAAATTAGGATTAAAAGAAGTTTCACTTGAAATTCTTAAAGAAAACAAAAAAGCACACCCTTCAACAGTAGGTTTAAGAGTGCTGGGTAATGGCGAAATCTCCAAATCTGTTAAAATTAAAGCTAGTTACGTTACGCCTCAGGCTAAAACAAAAATCGAAGCAGCAGGCGGAAAGGTTGAGATAGTATAATGCAGCAAAAAGTTCAAATGCCCACAACTGCAGACTTAATGTCTATGTGGCATGCTTCAGGCTTGAAAGAAAAAATTATTTTTACTTTCATAATGATAGCGGCCTTCAGATTTGGGGTTCAAATGCCTATTTTTGGTATAAATAATGAAATTTTTTCTCATATGGCATCGCAAAATAACATAATCGGATTTTTAGATTTGTTTTCAGGCGGTGCGTTGGGTAAAGTTTCTATTTTCGCGCTTGGTATAGGGCCTTACATCACTTCTTCAATTATAATTCAGCTTGTATCTGTTGTAATTCCTTCTTTGGAAAAACTTCAGAAAGAAGAAGGTGAGGCGGGAAGAAGGAAACTTGCACAATACACAAGAGTGTTTACGGTCATTTTGGCAATATTCCAGTCGCTTATTTTCATGGTTTACATGTCAAAACTTCCCGGAGCAATTTTACCCGGTGTTAATTTCGGATTGTTCTTTATAAGCTCAATCGCGGTATTAACTGCAGGTTCTGTGCTTGTAATGTGGCTTTCAGAACTTATAACAGAAAAAGGCATCGGAAACGGCGGCTCTTTGATTATCTTTATAGGCATTTTGTCTGGAATCCCGATTTATGCCCAAAGAACAGGACAGCTTGTTGCAAGGGATTCGGCTTTGCAATTAGGACTTGTTTTGCTGCTTGCAATTTTCTTTGCGACAATGGTTTTCATTGTAATTATGCAAGAAGCACAAAGAAAAGTTGTTATTGTTAACCCTAAAAGACAGGTCGGAAACAAAGTTTACGGCGGAGTTAATACTTTTATACCCTTTAAACTTAACCCCGGCGGCGTTATGCCGATTATCTTTGCGATTGCGATTCTGCTTTTCCCCACAACTGTTTTAAGTGTTGTAGGACAGGCAAATATTCATAATTTGGCTCTGAAAAACTTTATAATGCAGCTTACTCAAATTATGAACCCTAACGGAGCAACATATTATATACTTTATTTTGTATTAATAGTCGCATTGACTTTCTTTTACGCTTCAATTATGCCAAATATGCAGCCAAAAGAAATTGCAAACAACCTTAAAAAATACGGCTCGTCAATTCCCGGAATTAAGCCCGGAAAACCAACCGCGGAAGCACTTGATAAAATTTTGAGCAAAACAACTTTTATCGGCGCAATGGGGCTTGGAATTATAGCACTTGTACCTTCTTTTACAAGCTATATCACCAATATAAAAACCCTTCAGGGTATCGGCGCAACTTCGCTGATAATCATGGTGGGAGTTGCTCTTGACTTAATTAATCAGGTAAGAACACACCTCCTTGCAAGAAATTACGAAAGCTTCTTGAAAGAGTAGGGGTAAATATATCAAGAGGGCGGGATTTTCTGAAAGAAAATCCCGCCCTCTTGAATTAATATGTGTCATACCGCACTTGTTGCGGTATCTATATATAGACAGCACCAAATAGATCCCGCAATACGCTTTGCTTATGCGGGATGACAATTTTAACTACACTGCAAAGCGGAAGTGCACTATATCGCCGTCTTGAACGATGTAATCTTTGCCTTCAAGTCTTGTTAAGCCTTTATCTTTACAAGCAGCGTAAGAACCGCAAGCTATAAAATCTTTATATGCGGTAACTTCTGCCCTGATAAACCCTTTTTCAAAATCTGTATGAATAACTCCTGCAGCCTGAGGTGCTTTAGCACCTGCCGGAATTGTCCAAGCTCTGACTTCCATTTCGCCTGCAGTTATAAAAGTTCTCAAATCCAAGAGATGGTAAACGGCTTTAATCATCCTGTTTATGCCCGAATCTTCAATACCTAATTCTTGTAAATATTCTTTGGCTTCTTCTGCATCCAATTCTGACAATTCAGATTCAATTTTGGCAGAAACAATTACTACTTCAGCGTTATGAGTTTTTGCGTAATCTTCGACCTGTTTTGTATATAAATTTCCATTTTTCAAGTCAAATTCTGTAACGTTGGCACAGTAAATAACCGGCTTTGTTGACATCAGATGCAAACCTCTGATAACAAACAATTCATCACCCTCAAAATGGTCTTTGACGTTGATAAATTTACCTTCAGAAAGCAATTCCAACAATTTTTTCAAAACTTTTTCTTCTAAAAGTGCGTCTTTGTCGCCTGATTTTGCCACTTTTGAAATCCTAGCCTGCCTTTTTTCGACAGTGGACAAATCAGCTAAAGCAAGTTCCATATTTATAATTTCAATATCATCGACAGGGTTAACTTTTCCTGCGACGTGAATTGTATTTTCATCATCAAAACAGCGTACAACCTGGATTATGGCATCAACTTCTCTTATTGTGTGCAAAAATTGGTTTCCCAAGCCTTCGCCTTTACTTGCGCCTTTTACTAACCCTGCAATATCAACAAATTCGATTGCGGTAGGAATTACAACCTCTGTTTTTACTAATGGCTTTAAAACATACAATCTTTCATCAGGCACATTTACAACTCCGATATTAGGCTCAATTGTGCAAAACGGATAATTTGCACTCTGCGCGTTTTGCGCACTTGTCAGTGCGTTAAACAAAGTTGATTTTCCTACATTCGGTAATCCGACTATTCCTGCTCTAAGCATTATCAATTCCTTTTTTTATCAAATGTCATGCTGAATTTATTTCAGCATCTTTCCTGCGTAGTTTTCTGGTTAGATCCTGAAACAAGTTCAGGATGACGCAAGTGTTTTTGTCATACATTTACCCTCCGCAGCAGTGCTTGTATTTTTTGCCGCTGCCACAAGGACAAGGGTCATTCCTGCCGACTTTTTTGTCATGTTTTTCGGGTTGACGAATTGCCTGTTCAACTTCCTCCGAGGGATGAAATTGCTCTGCCGCTCTTGCTAAATCTGTTTCAATAACTTCGTCGTCTTTCATGTTAACAATCTGAACGCCGAATTTTGTTCTGAATATGTGTCTTGCGGTTTCGCCTTGAATTTCAAACATCATTTTATTAAACAAATCATAGGCTTCTTTTTTGTACTCAATAAGAGGGTCTTTCTGCCCGTAAGCGCGAAGCCCTATGCCGTCTCTTAGCATATCGATATTGTGCAGGTGGTCAATCCATTTGCTGTCGATAACCCTTAACAAAATATCTTTTTCAATGTTTCTCATAACATTTTTAACGGTAAACGGCTCTTCAACTTTTGGGCTTTCTTCATATTTTGCTATAACATCATTATAAAAATCAACAATTTCGCGCTCATGGTTTTGATATGCCAAAAGTGCATTTTCTTTGATTTTTTCGTAAATAGCATCAAATTTTAGTCCTTGAATATCCGCCACGCTGAAAGTTGACATTTGAGGAATAGTAGAGTGAAGTTCCTTAATCATGGTCTGAAGGTCTTCATAAATGTATTCTTCCGGCTGCATTTCAGGCGAAATATAACTTTTAATAAGCCTGTCGATTTCCTGTTCAATCATATAAAAAATGTGTTCGTTAAGCTTATCGCCGCGAAGCACTCTTCTGCGCTGAGCGTAGAATTTTTCTCTTTGAACATTCATAACATCGTCATATTCAAGCACACTTTTTCTTATATCAAAGTGATAAGTTTCAACCTTTTTTTGAGCCGATTGGATTTGTCTTGAAATAATGGGAGATTCTATTGCCATGGTTTCTTCGACATTAAGCATCTCCATAAGTCCGACAATTTTATCTCCACCGAAAATTCTCATTAAATTGTCTTCCAAAGAAAGGAAAAACCTTGTCGAGCCGGGGTCTCCCTGACGCCCTGCGCGGCCTCTTAACTGATTATCTATACGGCGAGATTCGTGTCTTTCTGTTCCTATAACATGCAATCCGCCTACTTGAACAACTTTTTTATGTTCTTCTTCGGTGGTTTCTCTCGATTTTTGTAAAATTTCATTTTTCTTTTGCTCGTAATTGGAGCTTTCAGAAGTAATTCCCTGCATTTCAAGTTCTTCTTTTGCTAAATATTCGGCATTACCGCCAAGCAAAATGTCTGTGCCCCTGCCTGCCATGTTAGTTGCAATGGTAACTGCACCAAAACGCCCCGCCTGAGCGATTATATAAGCTTCTTTTTCGTGATGTTTGGCATTCAGGACATTGTGATTAATTCCGCGTTTTTTAAGCAAATCGGAGATGTATTCGGATTTTTCGATACTTATTGTACCCACCAACACAGGTCTTCCGATTTTATTCATTTCTATAATGTCATCTACTACCGATAAATATTTTTGTTTTTCGGTCTTATAAATCACATCGGGAAAATCTTTTCTGATATCGATTTTATTGGTAGGGATTGAGGTTACCTCAAGGTTATAAATTTTTCCAAATTCGGCTTCTTCGGTCATTGCAGTGCCCGTCATACCTGAGAGTTTAGGATAAAGCCTGAATAAATTCTGGAAAGTTATGCTTGCAAGAGTTTGGGTTTCATCCTGAATTTTAACGTTCTCTTTTGCTTCGATAGCTTGATGAAGTCCGTCAGACCAGCGTCT
>DAOQAU010000029.1:14530-21114 GCA_035354275.1 Candidatus Gastranaerophilaceae bacterium | reverse complement strand
TGGTTAAGTTTCTGTCTTAATTCTCTGAATCTTGCAATGTCTTCCTGAGCCTTACCCGATTCTTTGAAGACTGCTTGAGTTGATGGATGAACCATTAAAACATAATCCATGTGGATTTCTAAAAAATTATATCTTCTGGGTGTTTGGGTTGAATTTCTGGAATAAATTTCGGCATTAGTGACAGCAAGAAATCTTCTTTCGCGGTCGTTAAGCAAATCTGTCAATTCACGGTTAGTGCTTGTGTATTTTGAAACATGCACAGTGCCTTTAATATCATGATCAACTGTTAAAATACTTACTTCTATAGGAATTGTATCTATATGTTTTGCCATTGCCCACCCTTATCTTTTAAATCTCTTTTCTTAATATAATACATTTTAAAAAAATTGTCTATGTGTTAAGTTTTATTTTTTTTTACCTGCACGTTTCTGTTTAATTCTGACACCTTCTACTTCGTGAACATTTTCTATGGCGATAAAAGACTGCTTATCGATTAAATTTACTAACTCTTTAAGTTTTACAAGTTCAAGTCTTGAGATAACGCAGTAGATTATTTTTTTATCTTCGCCTGTATAGCCGCCTTTTCCGCTCAAATAAGTTACGCCCACGTCAAGTCGTTTGATGATTTCTTCGCCGATTTTTTCTGCGCGGTTAGAAATTATAGTTACGGATTTTGATTCGTTAAGACCTTCCAAAACAATATCAATAACTTTATAGGCTATAAAATAAACTAAAATTGAATACATAGCCCTGTCCCAACCGAACAGAAATCCTGCGGCGGTATAGATAAAAAAGTTAAAGAACATAATTATTTCGCCGATAGAAAATCCTGCTTTTTTGGCAAGTTTTATTGCCAAGATTTCTGTTCCGTCTAAAGCGGCATTGCTTCTTAAAATAAGCCCAACGCCAAGTCCCAAAACAACTCCGCCAAAAACAGTAGCAAGCAAAAGATCATCGGTCACATGCATTTTATGAAAGACGTTAACACTCAAAGAAAGCATTGTTATAGCGTAAGCTGTTTGGACGACAAAAATACGTCCCAGTTTTTTAAGCGCAAGAAATATGAAGGGAAGATTTAAGCAAAACAGTAAAATACCAAGATTTATTTTGGTTAAATAGCTTAGCATAATTGAGATTCCGACAATTCCGCCGTCAATCATACTGTTTGGAATTAAAAATCCTTCTAAACCAAATCCTGCAATAAAGGCTCCTGTTGTTAAAAGAATTAGTTTTACTATCCAGGATATAAAAGAACTTTCTTTATTTGTTTTCTTAACCAACATTTTGACTTGCTAAACCTTATCCTTGTTTACTTTAGGCATTATTTCAGCCTTTTTTATATTAATCAAATTATTTATTTTAAAAATTGTTTTCTTGTGGATTTCATCGTAATCAGCGTATCCCAAGAAGGTTTCCAAATCGGTTTTTAGAGTTGTTATGTCATCGTATTTTTTCAAAACTCCGTCAACAGACATTGAAACATCACCTGTTTCTTCAGAAACCACCAAACACCCGGAATCACTTGTTTCTGAAGTTCCAATTGCCGCTCTGTGCCTTGTGCCGTATTTCCAGCTTAATTTAGGGTCTTCGGTTAAAGGAAGCAAAACGCCGGCTGAAAGTATTTTATCATTTTTAATCACGACAGCACCATCATGCAGCGGGGTGTTAGGGTGAAAAATTGTCAAAAGCAACTCTGTTGTAACATCGGCATTTAACTTTGTTCCCACATCAAAATAAGTAGAAGCGTTCATTTCTTTTTGAAAAACAATCAACGCGCCTATTCTTGATTTTGAAAGATATTTGACAGCTTCAATAACTTCTTTTACAACGTTTATGCTTTCTTTGTTGTTTGAATTTTTCCAAAAGCCTCTGCTGATAAAACCGGGTTGACCCAAATACCCTAAAAATCTTCTCAATTCAGGTTGGAATACAACAATTAAACTTAAGGCTACCAATGTTACCATTGATTTTATGAAAACACCAAGAATTTGAAGCCCCAGACTTATCAAAATTTCACTTGTAACCCAGGCAATAAGTAAAAAAACCATTCCTTTAACAAGTTTTTCTGATTGGGTATTTTTGATAAATCTTCTGTAAAAAGCAAAGAGCATTATAAAAATAGCAAAAACTTCAACTAAATCAAGCCAGTTTAAAGACCACTTAATTGCGTTCAATTGAGAGTGTAAAGATGTAAAAAGAGAATCTAAAATCATCATTTATCCAATCTGGCAGGTAAGACATCATGAGAAAGCAGGTCATCCAAACTTTCCCTTATTATTATCATATCAGATTGTGAATTATTTACAAGTGCCGCTGCGGGTTTTTGAAAGCGGTTATAGTTGCTCGCCATTGAATAATTGTATGCCCCTGTGTTGAAAACGCACAGTATATCGCCTTCTTCAAGCTCGGGTAAATTTATGTCTTTAATCAAAATATCTCCCGATTCACAAAATTTCCCCGCGATTGTAACTTTTTGTGAACAATCTTGCTCAGGTTTGTTGGCTATTTGCGCCGTATATTCCGCTTGATACATGCTTGGGCGTGGATTATCAGCCATTCCGCCATCTACAGACCAATACAGAGTGCCGTTTGGAACTTGTTTTGAACTTCCTACCGTATATAAGGTTACACCCGCTGTTGAAATTATGCTTCTGCCCGGCTCAAGATAGAGCAGCGGAGCAGGAATATTGTGTTTTTTAATACTTTTATTTAAGGCATTTATTACTAACTCTCCGATTTCAAAAACCGATGGCGGAAGATCAGTTGGGATATATTTTACCCCCAAGCCGCCGCCGATATTAATTTCGTCGAGTAAAATATTGAATTTTTCTTTCACATATACAATTTCTTTTATCAAAATATCAATTTCATCTTCAAAAATTTGTGTTTCAAAAATTTGAGAGCCTACATGCGTGTGAAAACCTTTTAAATTGATATTGGGATACTGTTCAAGTACAAGCTCTATTGCATCATGGATTTGCGACAGGTCGAATCCGAATTTTGAATCAAGATTTCCTGTTTGAATGTATTCGTGCGTGTGACATTCTATTCCCGGAGTAATCCTGAGTAAAATATCGACTTTTTTATTGTGTTTTTTGGCAATCTCATTTAACAAAGAAAGCTCTAAAAAATTGTCAACAGAGATTCTTCCCACTCCAAGTTCAAGTGCCATATCAAGTTCATCGTAAGACTTGTTGTTCCCGTTAAAAAGTACACAGGACATATCGATTCCTGTTTTGTTAATTGTATAAAGTTCCCCGCCTGAAACAGCGTCAAAGCCGAAGCCTTCTGAATTTACAATTTTTGCGACTGCTTTTGTCATAAGAGCCTTTGACGCGTAGAGCATTTTAACACGCTCATAGGAAGAAAATGCCTGCTTGTATTCCTTGCAGATTGTTCGCAGCGTTTTTTCATCTATCACATAAAGCGGTGTTTCGTATTTTTGTGCTAAATCTACTAAATCACAGCCGCCTATTGAAAGGTTGCCGTTTTCATTTATGCAAGTGGTTAACGGTTTAATATATTGGTTTGTGCTTAACATTTTTCTTTCCTTGTTTATGTCTCTAAATCAATACTTTCATCGTCATCGGCTATAATATTTTTACCTATAGCTTTTTCAAGCTTGGCTTTGGCGGAATTATATTCATAAAGGGCTTTGTAATAATTTAACTGTGCCGACTGATAAGAATTTTGAGCATCTTTAAGTTCGGTTGGATTTCCCACTCCGACTTTATATCGCCCGAAGGATAGATCATAATTCTCTTTTGCCTGTTTAACCTGCAAAAAAGCAACTGGCAGTTGATTTTTCTTTTCATAAAGCATTAAATATGCCTGTTGAATTTCCAAATAAATATTGTTTTTGGTAATTTGTGCATTTGCAATTTCCCTGTCGTATAAAGAACGTGCTTCTTTAATCTGATTTTTAATTAACATTCCGTTTACTGTCGGAAAATTTAAATAAACCCCGTAATTGTAGCCGTAAGTTTCATTAATTTGTTCGCCGCCTCTTGCGTAAGAACCTGAAGCTTCAAGTGTCGGAAAATATGCTTTTTTAGCTAATTTTACAGCCTGATTTGCTTCCTGAACTTTAATTTCTGCTAATTTCAATTCGGGGCGGGATTCTTTTGCAAGTTCAAATGCTTTATTCATACTCATAGTAATAGGGTTAAATTTTAAACGCTCCTGAATATTGTATTTATTGATATAAGGAACACCCATTACATTGTTTAAAGTGGCAACTGCCAAATCTATTGAATTTTCCGCCTGAATTAAATTTAATTTTGCATTGCTTAAGTTGACTTCTGCAATAGTAACATCAACTTTAGGGTTCATTCCTATTTCATAAAAAGCTTTTGCCTGATTGTAAAACATTTCATATTTTTGAACGGTGTCTTGTGCTACATTTCTGTTTTCGTAAGCAAAAAGAAGATTGTAGTAAGCATCTTTTGTCTGACAAATAACATCGTTTACAACCGCCGTCAAAGAGGTTTTGTAAGCTTCATAATCCAATTTTTTAATGGTAACAGTGTTTTGGGTAACTCCAAAATCATATAACATTTGAGAAACGCTTACCTGACCTAAAAGGTAGTAATTAAAAGCACTTGTATTGCCAATCATAGTCGCCGTTTGAAGATTTCTTGTTTTTGTGTAACCGGATTGCCAATCAAGTTCAGGGAAATAATTTGACCAGGCTTGTGAAATTCTGGCATGCGAGGCAAGAGCTTCGTTGAGTGCTGCCTTAATTCTCGGATTGTTTCCCAAGGCAAGTTTTATACATTCACCCAAAGTTATGTCGATTGTTTTTTGGACAGAGCCCTCGATTACAAGATTTTTTTCCTGCTTATCGGCATCTGTCTCGACGGGAGAAACCTGAGCCTCTGCGGGATATTCTTCTTTTACAATAGAATTACCAAGTGTTTCGTCCAATATTTTTTCACTTTTTGTAGCCTTTAGTCCAAAAGCTAAAGTAGGTAAAATACTAAAAGTAAATATTATTAATATTAAAATTAATTTTTTAATTGATTTCATTGTTGTTTTCTCTTTAAAATAAATTCCTCAACATTATCTTTCATTTTTTCAACTGCGACAAAAAACGCAGGAACAAGCATTGTGCCGATAAAGGCAACCGCAATCATTCCGCCGAATACAGTCATACCTATTGAGCGGCGGCTTGTCGAGCCGGCACCGGATGCGAAGACCAACGGCAGCATTCCCAAAATAAATGCAATAGCTGTCATCATAACCGCTCTAAACCTTAATTTTGCAGCTTCCATTGCTGCATCATTATAGTGCATTTTTAAGTTTTCTTTAGCCTCTTTTGCAAATTCAATAATCAAAATAGCCTGTTTTGTACTTAATCCGATTAACATAACAAGCCCGATTTGAGAATATATGTCAAGCGAATACCCGAATACATATTGAAACAAAAGCCCGCCCATAATAGCAATCGGTGAAATCAACATAACGGCAAGCGGCAAAGTCCAGCTTTCATAAAGTGCTACAAGGAATAAATATACAAATATCAAAGCTGTGGCAAGTATAAATCCGATTTGCCCGCTTGACTCCTGTTCCTGTAAAGAAATTCCCGACCAGGCGTATCCCATATCTTTGGGTAAAATTTTATTTGATAAATCTTCCATTGTTTTCATTGCTTTACCTGAGCTTACTCCCTTTGCTGCACTTCCGTTCATTGTAACGGCCTTGTACATGTTAAACCTTGTTATAGTATAGGGTCCGACAACATCTTTAAGTTTGATAACGGAGGTTAGAGGAACCATTTTTCCGTTAATATTTTTGACAAATATTTTATCAATGTCTTGTCGTTTAGCTCTGAATTCATCCTGAGCCATCATCATAACCCTGAAAACACGACCGTATTTATTAAAATCATTTACGTAAGTTTGTCCGAAATTTGCGGCAAGCGTAGTGTAAATTTCCTGAATAGTCACTCCTTGAGCCATTGCCTTTGCCGTGTCAACATCAAACATTAATTGCGGTAAATTTGCCGTATATTGAGTGTAAACACTTGAAAGGGCAGGATTTTTGTTTGCGTCGGCGACAAATTTCATTGATTCTAAGTATAAATCCTGAGGGCTTCTGTCTCCTTTATCCAAGAGCTGATATTCAAAACCTCCGAACATGCCCAAGCCCGGAATTGAAGGCGGCGAAAACGACACAATAACAGCTGAAGGATAATTTCCGAAATCCTGTCTTATCTTGCCGATTATTCCGTTTGCAGAGAGTTTTGACCCATGGCGTTTAGACCAATTATCTAAAATTGTAACAACTAAGGCCGTATTTTCACCGGCAAATCCTACTAAAGAAATGGTTTCTTTCACGCCTTTATAAGTTTGAATCCTTTTTTCGACTTCTCTTGTTATAATATCTGTTCTTGAAGCAGAAGATCCGTCCGGCAGCTGAATTTGAGTAAATATTGCACCTTTATCTTCTTCGGGCAAAAAGCTTGTCGGGATAATTTTAAACAATAAAGCCGTTATTAAAATAAATATTCCAAATAGAATCATAGTATTTTTTGTATTGTCAACGAAGTATTTTGCACTTGTCAAATACTTATTTCTGACTTC
>DAOQAU010000029.1:0-14430 GCA_035354275.1 Candidatus Gastranaerophilaceae bacterium | reverse complement strand
ATTTCAGTTGCCTCTTTAGGATTAACTCCTTCTTGAATGTGCCTTTGAACGTTTTCAAGCACGACAATCGCATCATCTACAACAAGCCCGACTGCAAGAACCATCCCAAAAAGAGTTAATAAATTTATCGAAAATCCGAACAAATCTATAAATATAAAAGTTCCAATCAAAGAAACGGGAATCGCAAAGAAGGGAATCATCGCCGCTCGCATACTGCTTAAAAATACATAGGTTACAATAAGCACCAGTCCTATTGCCAAAAACATTGACTGCACAACTTCGTTAAGCGACTCTTGTACAAATTCGGTTTCATCTCTGTCAACGTGATATTCAAGCCCCGGCGGGAAAGTTTTGCTCAACTGTGCCAAACGTTTTCTGATTGTTTTTGCAAGCGCAATCGAATTTGCTTCAGGAAGTTGTTTTACCATAATCATGGCGGTATTTCTTCCCTGAATCCTTGAAAAGAATGAATAACTTTCTGCGCCAAGTTCAACTTTTGCAATGTCTTTGACTTTTACCTGAGAACCATCGGGACGTGAGCGAACAATTATATTTTCAAACTCATCGGCATTTTTAAGTCGTCCGTGAGTTCTAAGAGTCAACTTAACCATTTGTTTTTCGGCAAGCGGCTCAATACCTATATCACCTGCGGGAACTTGAGTGTTTTGCTGTTGAATTGCCGAATAAACATCAGACGTAGAAATCCCCAATGCTGCCATTTTTGTTGCATTTAACCAAATTCTCATTGAATAATCGGCAGAGCCGAAAACATTTACATCACTTACACCCGGAATACGTGCAATTTCATCTTTTACATAAATTGAGGCATAATTTGCAATAAACAAAGGGTTATAAGTGTTGTTTGGAGAATTTACGCTTATCATCAATAAACCAGGTCCGCCGACCGTTTTCTTGACCATAAGACCGTATCTTCTTACGTCCTCGGGCAGGCGAGGAGTTACGAGCTGAAGCCTGTTTTGAATATTTATAACCGCCATATCAGGGTCTGTGCCGATTTTAAAGAAAACATTTAAAGAATAACCATCGTTTTGACTTGAAGACGTCATATAAATCATGTTTTCAACACCGTTAATTTGGGCTTCAAGCGGTGCTGCAACAGTAGCTTCAACAACATCAGAACTTGCTCCAGGATAAGATGCGCTTACAACAACTTGCGGAGGAGTTATCATCGGATATTCTTCCAACGGCAAAGTGTTCATACAAATAAGCCCCGCAAGAACTATAACCAGCGAAATTACTATTGCAAATTTAGGTCGTCTTATAAATAAATTTGTATCCATTGTTTATTTTTTGCCTTCTTCCGGTTTTTGATGTTTTTTAATTTTTTCCATAGTCTCTTTATCAACAATCTTAACGGGTCTGTCCGGAATGACTTTTTGAATTCCGTCAACGACAATTATATCGCTTTTCTTGAGCCCTTCTGTGACAATCCAGTTGTCTTTGTATTGTCCTGAAATTTTAATTTGAACAATATGCGGAATGTTTTTTTCGTCAACCGCATAAACGTATTTTCCCTGAGGGTTTTCCAAAACTGCCGTTTGCGGAACAATCGGTACGTTTATTGTGTTTTTTGAAAACACAATAACTTTTACAAAATCACCGTTAAGCAGTCTTGATTTAGGGTTTTCAAAAGTGGCGCGCATAGTGACCGTTCCTGTAGTTTCATCGACTTTGTTGTCATGAAAGTCTTGATTGCCCTGAATTTCATATTTTTCACCTGTCGGAAAAAATAAATCTACTTTGCGAACAACATTTTCGGCATCAATTTTTGTAAGAATATCATACTCTTTTGAGTCAATAGGGAAAGTAACATAAATCGGATTGTTGCTGTAAATGGTGGTAAGCGCACCTGCACTTGGGTTTACGTAGTTGCCCACTGTGACCGTAATCATACCGACCTGCCCGTCAACCGGAGCTTTGACCTTTGTATAGCCGTAATTTCTGAGGGCATCGCTTAGGGTTGCCTGATTTAGGGTAAGTTGGGCACTGAGCGCATCTCTTTGGGATAAAAGGTTGTCATAAGCGGCTTTTGCTATGTAATCTTGTTTTACAAGTTCTTCGCCTCTTTTAAGCTGTTTTTCGGCATAGATAAGCTGGGCTTTTGTGTTTGCGACATTGGCGCGGGCTTTTTTGACCGCAAGATACCATTCTTCGGGTTCAATTTCAAATAAAACCTGACCTTTTTTGACGTGGTCACCTTCTTTAAAATAGCTTTTTGTCAGATAGCCGTCAATTCTTGCAAGAACGTCAATTCTGTATTTGGATAAAATTCTGCCCGGAGCTTCAACTTGTTTTAAAACATCTGCGGTTTGGATTTCACCTAAAACAACACTCGGGGTGGCTGTTTTTGCCATCATTTTGCCCATCATAATTTGTCCGTAAAGTGAAAATACAAACCTCGCCACTACTGCTGCTGCAATAATCGCTGAAATTATAATAATTTTTTTCTTCATTTATCCTTATCTCCCTAATCAAACGGCTGTTTTAATTATAGCCCAAAAAAATACAAAGAAAAAAATATTAATATTACTTAATGACACATTACTTTAAGTTTGTAAAAAATTCTTCACCTTTTGGTGTGAGCGTGTATTCGCAAACTTCAGAAGTTCCTGTATAATCCGGCACAACTTCAATCAATTCTTGTCTGATGGAATCCTGTAAAACCGAATGGTCAATAACTTCGGATAAATTTTGCATAAGTTTTGAATTAACTTGTTTTAGGGTGAATCTATCAGTTTTTTCGTATTCGGATAAATAATAAGCCGCCGTTATAAAGTGATGAAGTTTATCCTGAGATTCTTTAGAATTAACAAGTTCCAAAAAAGTTTTATCATGTTTTTTTGAAGGTTCAAAAGACGGTTTTTCAATTGTTTTTTCAAGCACTTTTTCAAAATCAGGTTCGGACTTTGGCTTTTCTTCTTTGGGCAGTTTCGGATTTTGAATTAAATTAATTGTTTTTAAAAGTGTGGAGGCTTTGTCAAAAACTTCTTTAGGCTCTTCTTGTGCTTCTTCTTTTTTATTTTTAACGGATTTTGTTTCAACCTGTTTTTGAGGCTTTGCAGTTGATACTTTTTCTTCTTTTAAAGGTGCCTTTGGATTTTCTTTTGCAGGTTTTGCTGATGGATGTTTGCGGCTGTAATCAGATGCCGCATCAACCCAAAATTTAAACTGTTTTTCCACGACAAGTTTATCACTTGTTGTGAATTCAACAAAAATATCACCTTTTTTGAATGTAAAAGAATATTTCACTTAACCTGCCTCGAAATAAAAACTATTTTGAATTGTTTTTCATGATGTCTTCACGCCATTTGTTAAGCTGTTGTTCAACAAATTCAATATCGTCAGACTTTAATTCTATTTCAATTTCACCTTTTTTCATCTTAAATACGTATTCGTGCATCGATTTTCTCCTGTTTTTGCTGAATTTAACAACATTATTATAACTCAAAATTATTTTTTTCCAATTATTTATTAATTTTCTGAAATTATTGAAACATTTTTGATTTTTTTACATCGTAATATTATTATGTAATAATATTTAATAAGAAGAGAAACTTGAGGAGAAATTTAATGGATATTAAAAATGGATTTAAGAAACGTTTTGCGGCGTTTGGGTTAGTATTTTTTGGGATTTTTGCATTTGGACTAAGTGCGTTTTCTTATCAATCGGCAGAGTTGTATGACAATGTTTGGAAGCTTATAAATACAAAATACGTTGACCAGACAAACAATATGCAGGATTGGAATACTTGGCGGCACAAATACGACAATTACATAAAAACAGATGAAGATGCGTATGTTGCTATTAATACAATGGTAGCAAGTCTCGACGACCCTTATACAAAATTTCTTGATCCTAAAGAATTTGCCGAAGAAACAAGTTCAATAAAAGGCTCATTAAAAGGAATAGGTATTCAAATAGCAGTCCGTGACGGGAAATTAATGGTAATTGCTCCGATTGAATCTTCACCTGCCGAAAAAGCAGGGCTTTTAGCCGAAGATGAAATTTTAGAAATAGACGGGGTGAGTACAAAAGGAATGGCAATAGACAAAGCAGCCGATAAAATAAGAGGCGAAGAAGGAACAACCGTTACGCTTTTGGTTAAAAGAAAAGAAGATATAAAACCTTATACAATCGCCAGAAAAGAAATTGAAATAAAATCCGTTTCTACAAAAATTCCTAATGACGTTATTTTACCTAAAAACGTCGGATATATAAGGTTGAGTTCTTTTATAAGTAAAAATACTTCAAAAGAATTTGAAACAATACTTGTTCAGTCAAAAGACAAAGACGGGTTTATTATAGATTTGCGTTCAAATCCCGGAGGGCTATTGAGTAACGCTATTTTTATCTCAAACCTTTTGCTTCCTAACGGTATTATAGTAAGCACGGTTGACAGAGACGGCTACAAAGAAACTCAAAGAACAATGGGCGGCTGCGTTACTAAAAAACCCGTTGTGGTGCTTATTAACAAAGGCTCTGCAAGTGCAAGCGAAATTTTAAGCGGTGCGCTTAAAGACAACAAAAGAGCCGTAATCGTGGGTGAAAAATCTTTCGGAAAAGGGCTTGTTCAAGAAATCAACAGACTGCCGAATAATTCCGGAATTAATATTACAATCCAAAAATATCTTACGCCCAACGGTACAGACATAAATAAAAAAGGAATCGACCCTGATATTTTGGTTGAATTATCCGATGATGACATAAAAAACAAAGATGATAAACAGCTTAAAAAAGCAAACGAGGTATTAGTTGATTTGATTAATAAATCAAGCTGCTGTAAGTGAGTAAATGGTAAATAGTAACAGGGCGGAATTTTTCTTAAAAAATTCCGCCCTGTTATTGAATAATTACTGTTAAATTATTCTTGTTCCTGTTAAAATAAATTCGGGGATATTTTTATGAAAAAAGAGTGGATAGTAAATAAAGATTCAAAATTAAAAAACAAGCCTTTACTGGAAAGACTTTTGTTTTCGCGCGGGGTAAAAACACAAGTCGAAATAAAAGAATTTTTAAATCCGCTTGAGTTAAAATTAACCCACCCTAATGTTTTTTGTGACATGCAAAATGCTGTTGACAGGATTTCAAAAGCGGTTGACAATCAGGAAAACATCTTGATTTACGGCGATTTTGATGCTGACGGAGTTACTTCGACTTCGCTTTTGTTGAGAACGTTCAGGCATTTAGGCGCAAAAGTCGATTATTTTATTCCCGATAGAGATTTAGAAGGTCACGGGCTTAATTCAAAAGCACTTGTAAAGCTACTGGCAACAAAAAAACCAAAACTTATCATAACGGTTGACTGCGCAGTCAGTGATGTTGAGCAAGTTCAGTTTTTAAAAAGTTTTAAGGTTGATGTCATTATAACCGACCACCACGAAGCACCTGAAATTTTGCCCGAAGCCCTTGCGATAATTAATCCTAAGGCTCAAAATGCCCTTAATGCTACATTATCGGCAAAAGAAATCAAATATTTGACGTCGCTTGCAGGTGTAGGCGTTGCCTTTAAACTGGCGCAGGCAATTTTGGAACACTATAAAAAACTTGATTTTGTATATGACTTATTGCCCTATGTAACAGTGGGCACAATCGCCGATATTGTTCCGTTAATTGGTGAAAACAGATATTTTGTTACTAAAGGTCTTGAGTTGATTTCAAACGGAAAACACTACGGCTTAAAGAGGCTGTTGGAGGTTTCAGGCAATTGGAACGACACAGGAATAACCGCAGACAGAATTGCTTTCGGTGTAGCCCCCAGAATTAATGCATCAGGAAGACTTGATACGGTGGAAAACGCACTTAAAGTTTTAACTTCAGACAATAAACAAGAAATTGAAATATCAATAATCGCCCTTGACAATTTCAATAAAGTTCGCCAAAAACTGTGCGAGGACACTTTTTTAGAAGCCCAAGAGATGTTCAAAACACAAGGCAATTCGGATAATGCAATAATACTTTTTAACCCCAAATGGCATGTAGGAATTGTAGGAATTGTCGCCTCAAAATTTGTAGAAAAATACTATAAACCTGCGTTTTTAATGACTTTCAGCGAAGAGACAAAACAGATAAGATGTTCTTCAAGAAGTATTGAAGGGGTAGATGTTTATGATGTTTTATCGGCAAATGCTGAGCTTTTTGAAGGCTTTGGCGGTCATTCAATGGCAGGCGGATTTGCCTTTGACAGCCAAAAAATTTCTTTTGAAGAAGTTAAAACCGCGCTTAACAAAACGATCAACGAAATTGTCGGTGATAAAAAACTTCTTCCGACGCTCCATGTTGATATGGAACTTGAACCGGGCGAAATAAGCGGAAACTTAATTGCAGACATTGAACGCTTACAACCGTTCGGGGCGGAAAACCCCAATCCGATTTTTGTTCTGAATAATTTGACTGTATTGCAGAAAAAATTAATGGGCGCAGACAGAAACCATCTTAAACTCACAGTCGGCGACACTCAAAATAACACTTACGACTGCATTTGGTGGCAAAAAGGAGATGTTTCTCTTAACCAGGGCGACAAACTTGATATTGCCTTTTACCCACAAACCAATACTTATAACGGAAATACTTCAATACAACTGATTTTAGAAGATGTTCATTCCGAAAGCCTTGTCGAAGAACAAGTTTTTGAACAGGTTCAAAATCCTTCTCAAATTAAGTATTACGATCACAGAAAAAAAACAAACATTCATGCAAATGTTGAAGATTATGTCAGAAATTCTGATTTAAAAATTTCTGTTTTTGCAGAAGATAAAGCGGTTATAAATGCGCTTAAGCCTTATAATGCTTTGTCTGAAAGAATTTTTAATCGTCAAACGCTCGGCAAATGCGACGCTTTGATGTTTTTTGATTATCCGCCTTCAGAAAAAGTCTTTACAGAAATTATTTCAAAAGCTTCGCCCAAATTTTTGCATTTTATGAATTATGATGTGAAAAAAATCGATGAAAAAGAGCTTTTAAAAACCTTTTCAGGGATGTTAAGATATTCTTTCAAAAATCAACAAGGGGTGTTTAACCTTGAAAAAAGTTCCGTTTTTCTCGCAATGGATGAAAACATAATAACTTTTATGATTCAAACCTTTGAAGAAGCAGGACTTCTTCAAATCCTTGACAAAAGCGAAAAAGATTATAAAATAGAACTTTTTGACGTATCAGACATTACAAAAACCCTTCATACAAAAAAATATAAAGAATTTAAAACCCTGCTTGAAGAGTCACAAGAGTACAAAACAGCACTTTTTGAAGGCGAAATTTCAGTTTAAAATAAATCTTCTTTCAAGCCAGCGGATAAAACGGGTAGGAAGCCCTTCGTTGTGGGCGTTTATTGAATCGACAAGAATAGTTTTTGCGCCCAAAAGCTTTCCTGCAAGAATGTCGGTTAAAGGCCTGTCGCCAACTATTACTACTTCTTTGGGGCTTATGTTTATTTTTTCCAGCAATTTCTTCATAGCCTTGGGCGAGGGCTTTTTGGCATCTGCTATCACTTGAAAGCTTGAAATGCTTTTAACTTTTTCCACATATTCAAATTTTTTGTTGTTTGTGACAACTGCGATAAAAAAATTTTCTTGAACTTTTTTAAGCCATTGCTCGGTTTCTTCGTGATAATTCCCTGATTTTGAAACCATAATCGTACTGTCCAAATCAAAGAAAATTGCCTTGATACCCTGTTGTTTCAGGGCTTCAAGGTCAATTTCATATATGTTTTTTAAATTGTAATCCGGTTTTAACAGCATAAAACTCCTTATTGTTTAACTTTTTTATTAATATAAAGGACATCAATCGTTCTTGCAAGTGCGTATTTATAATCTTTGGGCTCTTTGGAAAATTTTAAGAAAAGTTCGTCATTTGTGTTTGCGATATTTACTTTTACACCATCTTTGTCTTTAATTTCAACTACTTTTGACAAAAATTGCTCATCGGGCGTAATTATTTCAACTTTATCGTTTAACAAAATTTTGTTTTTTATTTTTACTTTGTAAAATCCGTCTTGTGCTTTTTCCCAAAATTCACAAAGAAAATCAGCTCCTGCTAACCCTTTTGAAGTTTCGTAATTGTAGCAGTTTTCGTCGTGTTTGCCCAGATAAAATCCTTGCGTATAGCCTCTGTTTCCGACTTTTTTTAATTCTTCAAAATATTTGCTCAAATCAGCTTGGGGGTTTTTAACGACTTCATCTATTGCATTTCTGTAAGCTTTTGCGACAGCTGAAACATAATAAAGACTTTTGGTTCTGCCTTCTACCTTAAAAGAGTTAACTCCGGCATCAATCAATTTTTGCAAATGTTCAACAAGACATAAATCCTTAGGGCTCAAAATATGTGCGCCCCTTTCGGTCTGGTGAATTTCAAATTGTTGGTCGGGGCGGGTTCTTTCAACAAGAGCGTATTCCCACCTGCAAGGCTGAGAACAATTGCCTTGATTGGCTTTTCGTTCGTTATCGGTCATATAATCACTCAATAGGCATCTTCCCGAAAAAGACATGCATTGCGAGCCGTGAACAAAAACTTCAAGCTCGATATCTGGGACTTTTTTGCGAATTTGGGCAACATCTGAAATAGGAAGCTCTCGCGCCAAAATAACCCTTTTTGCACCCAAGTCTTGCCAAAATTTTACCGCTTCATAATTTAGTGTATTTGTTTGAGTGCTGACATGAATCGGCACATCAGGCATATATTTTTTTACAATCTTGAAAACCCCTAAATCACTAAGTATAATGGCATCGGGGTTGGTTTCTTTTATTACAGGCATAGATTTTTCAAGATTTTCAATATCGTTGTTGAATGCAAAGATGTTAAGTGTCAGATAAGCTTTTGCACCCAGCGAATGTGCCAAATCAATCGCCTGTTTCAAGTTGTCAAAAGTTATCAATTCGCCTTTTCGCATTGAGCGCAGGCTGAAATCAACAACGCCCAAATAAACGGCATCAGCGCCGTATTTTATGGCGTATTCCAATTTTTCCAAGTTGCCCGCAGGCATTAATAATTCGGGTTTCATAATTTGATTTAAACAAAAAAACGCCCTCTAATCAAGAAATCTTTCAAATAAAGTGATTTTTATGTATAATTTTTTATAGTTTCGACATTTTTTAGGATTTTTTAATGGAAAAAAGATTTTCTGATAAGGTTATAAACCGATTAACTTTATACCATTGTATTCTTTCCGATTATATGAAAAAGGGAATTGAATTTATCTCAAGCCCGCAAATAGCAAGCCTTTTAAATATAGATGATTCACAGGTAAGAAAAGACATAGGTTTATTGAAAAATTTGGGCAAATGCCGTGTCGGATACTCTGTGGCTGAACTTAAAGAAACCATCGAAAAGACTCTCGGCTTTAAAAAAGTCAAAAACGCATTTATCATAGGGGCGGGAAACTTGGGAACAGCACTTGCAAATTACGGAAATTTTATTAATTACGGATTGAATATCCTTGCGCTTTTTGACAATGATAAATCAAAAGTCGGCTCAAAAATTAATAACAAGGAAGTTTTTGACATTTCAGACTTACCCGAACTTGCAAAAAAAATGTCCGTTGACATAGCAATTTTAACCGTCCCCGGGGAATATGCACAAAACACTGCTGATTTCTTGGTGAAATCAGGATTGAAATACATCTGGAATTTTTCTCCCACAGTGCTTTCGGTTCCAAAAAATGTTCAAACCTGGAACGAGAACCTGATGGGAAATTTCTTGCAGTTTACTTATAGAATATAAAAACCAAGAGGGAAAAATTCTTAAGAATTTTTCCCTCTTGGTTTTTTATAATTATTTTATTTGGTTTTAGTGGGTTCAGTGGGTTCAGCCTTATAGTTTTTAATTGTATTTGCAGCTGTAGTTGCTTGGTTAGCCGCATTAGTTGCTGATTGTGCAGCACCTGCCAAATCGCCGCTTGCCAATTGCGCAGTAGATGTTGTAACTCCGCCGGCTGCAGTTGTTACTATTCCGGCTTTCATTACCACAGCTCCCGCTGCTTGACATCCGGGGATTAATTCCATTGCTCCACCGACAGCTGTTGCCGCACCGCCTGTTATAGTTACTACTTGTCCGATTGTGTTAGCAGTATTAGCTTTTTGTTGGCCCGCGGCGATAGTGTTTTGTGTTTTTACGGTATATTTCATTGCTTCTGTTATTAATTTGTTGACATTGTTTTTAAAAGACATTGATTGTTTTGTGATAGTGGTTATTTGTTTGGTGTTTGTTTTAATACTGGTTTGGGCGGTGTTGATTTTTCCTTCAACGCTTGCTAATTCTTGTTGTAGTTCTGAAGTTTTACCTGAATCGGTAGAAGTTTTTGCACTTTCCTTATCATCTTTTGTACCGGCAAGATTTAAAGAAAAAGCACTTCCTTCTCCGCTGCCTGTTGAATCTGTATTTGATGCTGATTCAATTTCTGCCTCAAGAGATGCTTTTTCTGCTGTCAAATCTGCAACTTCAGCTTGATCTTTTTGAATGTCTTTTGTTGTTTTTGCAATTTCTTTATCATTTTTTGTAAATAATTGTATTGCTTTTTTTGTATTGTTTTGGACATTTTTATTTTGTTTATCAAAATCTTGAACAAAAGTTTTTGAGTCTTTGCTTATATCTTTACAGTTTGAGGTTTCACCTTTTGCTTTTTTTTCAGCACCAAAGGTTTTATTCAGCCAAGATTCTTTCTTTTTCTCGCCTTCTTTGGTTTTTTCCTGAGTATCGTTTTCTTCAGAAGATGAGGATGTGGCTTGGGGTGCATTAAAAATGCTTCCGTTCATAGTCATATATTCCGGGATACTTTGCGTATTTTGTAAAAATGGATTGTTTATATCAAAATTTATACCTTGTGTCTTTTTAACGTTATTTACAGGTGCTGTCATAATATGCTCTCCTATTTTTAAACTCTTATATATATAAAGTAGTATATACTTTTTAAATTGCTTGGTATATACAAATTGTTACATATCGTTACAAAATAACTTTAAAAATAGGGCTGAATTTCACGTTTTAAAACTAATTACCTCGTTTTTAAAAAATATTCAAAATCTCTTTTGTTCATGCTTGAAATGTATGACATTAAACTTAACATTTTTTGTTTATTGACATCATTTAAATATCTGAAAGGGATTAAATTTCTTTGTTCAAAAACCTTATTTACAATTTTGTTCGGTTTATCTCCCGTAATATGAGCCAAATAAATGCACAACATCATTCCTGTTCTGTCATAGCCTTCTTTGCAATGTAAAAATACACGACCTTTGGCTGTTTTTAATTCATTAAAAAATTCTTTTATTTGTTCATGGGTAGGGATATTTTTTGCGCTCATGGGAATATTTTTGTATTCCATTGCCATTTTTTTGGTTTTTTCTCTTTCTGCACTGACACAAATACCGTCTGTTGTTTCTCTTCTCAAGTCGATTATTTTATCAATTCCTGTTTGTTTTAAAATGTTTAAATCGTTTTTTAGAGAATTTGTATCCAAAAAATATATATCTCCAAAATCTCCTCTTTTACCAGGTTGAGAGCCCGAATAAAGATTTTCGTCCCACTGTTTAAAATTACATATGCCGGTTTTTGGTAAACATATTTTGTGATTATAAAATTTTGAAGATTGAAAATTGACGTCAATATATTTATTGCGCGTTTTTTGGAGATTATATTGTTGAATTATCGGGATTATTTTCATATAAAAGCCTTTTTATTGATATTTTTATAAGTTCGAAAAACTTTTTTTTTATTCTTTAAAAATAAAAAATTTACAAATATTAATAATAAAAAAAATATGCCAAAACATTTAAAATATGGTAGAATATAAAAACCAAAGGGACAAAGGGGACAAAGGGGCTTAAGTGGAAAATTTTTCAGAAAAAAAAGTTGCTATAGTTTTTAAACCGCAGATAAGCGAAGCGCAAAAGGTGCTTGATGCTTTAGAAAAGATTTTGGCTGTAAAAAAAATTTCTTACGAAAGTTTTTCTATAGACTGTCCAAAACACGGATTTGATTTTGTGTTTGTTATAGGCGGCGACGGAACATTGCTTAGGGCTGCAAGGTTTTTTGCAAAAGAAAAAACACCTGTTTTTGGTTTTAATTTAGGCAAATTGGGATTTCTTGCTCAGTCAAAAGTTTCAGAATTAGAAAAAACGGTTAAAAAAATTCTCAATTACGAATTTAAAACAGAAGACAGGCTGATGCTTGTTTCAAACAACGACATTCTTGCCTTGAACGAATTTGTTATAAGAGGCACTTCTGCCACAAAAACTTCAAGGTTTTGCCTAAGTATTAATGACAAATTTGTTTGTGAATATTTAGCAGACGGACTTATTATTTCAACGCCCACAGGTTCAACTGCTTATGGGCTTTCTGCAGGCGGGGCTATTTTACACCCTGAAATCGAAGCAATATCGATTGTACCGATTTGTCCTCACACTTTGACCGCAAGACCCCTGATTATTCCTGCAAATGAAATGATAAAGGTTTCAACTTGTGATGTTAATCCTAATTTAACAATTATTTCAGACGGGCAGGGCACTTTTGATAATATTACTGAAATAAAAATTCAAAAATGTAATTTTAAGGCAAAACTTGCTTTTTTGGAAGAGAACGATTTTTACTCTGTTCTCAGAGAAAAACTTCAGTGGGGTGTTGCCCCTAAAAGCACTTAAAAAAAAGGGAGTCCGGGATGATTAAACAGATTTTAATTAAAGATTATATTCTTATAGATGAACTTCTTGTGAATTTTGACAATGGATTAAATGTGATTACCGGCGAAACGGGCGCAGGCAAAAGCATTATTATTAATGCCATTGACCTTGTTTTTGCCCCAAGGGTTAGCAAAGATGTTATTAAAACCGGATGTGAAAAAGCTTTGATAGAACTTGTCTTAGATTATTCCAAACAGGACTTAAATCAAATCTTTGAAGAAAACGGTATAGATAATTTTGGAAATGAAATTGTTATTTCCAAAGAAATTTCCGAAAATGCTGTCCGTTCAAGGGTTAACGGAACTTTGGTAAATCAGGAATTCATTAAAATTTTAAAAGATAAATTTTTGGATATTCATTCTCAGCACCAGACTTACGCCTTTTTGCAGCCGAAGTTTCACATAAATCTTCTTGATGCTTATGCAAAAGACTCTTACGGCAATGATTTAAACGAATATAAAATAATTTTTAAACAGTATGAAAAGCTTTGTAATGAACTTGAAAGCGCAAAATCGCTTTCAAATGCTACAGAAAATCAGATTGAATTTTTAAAATTTCAGATAAAAGAAATCGAAGACGCTCAAATCAACGACGAAAATGAATACGAAATTTTAAAAAATGAACTTAACGTTCTTGAAAATGCAGAAAAATTAAAAGAACTCACGGGAACTTCTTATTGGTCAATGAATGGAGATGAAAATTCTATTTTAGGCTCGTTGGGTCTTATAAAAATGAATATATCCAAGGCAGCTCAGATGGACGGAAATTTAGCGTTTGTCGAGGGAAATTTAATCAGTGCGGCTGAAGTTTTATCTGAAATTTCAGCCGCGCTCAGAGATTATTCGCAAAATTTGGAAAACGACACAGAAAAACTTAACACCATTCAGGAGCGTATTTTCTTTCTTGACAAGATAAAAAGAAAATACGGAAATACTCTATCAGAGGTTATGCAGACTTTGACACGGCTAAGACAAGAGTATGATCAAATTGAATTTTCGACACAAAATATTGAAGAGCTTGAACTTAAAATCAGCGAACTTCGTGAAGAATTAAGCACAAAAGCTTCTGTGCTTTCTGAAAACAGAAAATATTTTGCGCAGTCGCTTTCAGCATCAATCGTTGAAAAGCTTGAAAATCTGGAGCTTCCCAAAGTCCGTTTTGAAATTTTGGTTGAAGAATTACATGAAGGGGTAAATGCGGGGATAAACTCAAACGGTTGCGACAGGGTAGAATTTTTAATTTCCACAAATGTTTCGGAAGATTTAAAACCGCTTGCAAAAGTGGCATCAGGAGGCGAAATTTCGCGAGTTATGCTTGCGATAAAAACCATTTTTGCCCAAAATGACGATATAGATACGGTGATTTTTGACGAAATCGATACGGGCATTTCCGGTAAAACAGCACAAAGCGTTGCTGATGAAATTTCAGAACTTGCAAAATACCATCAGATAATTTTAATTACGCATCAGGCAATTATAGCATCAAAGGCTAACAAACATTTTTACGTTACAAAATCTCAGGATAACGATATAACTTCCGTTTTAGTTTACACCCTTGAAGGTGATAATCGTGTAAAAGCACTTGCAGAGCTTGCAGGTGGCGAAATCAACGACCAATCTATAGACTTTGCCCGCTCGCTTTTATATCAACCCGCCTAATAAATATAAAAAATTACATACTCCCCAATCGGGCGATTTTTGTATCTTTCCTGTAACATTTTGTTAAAAAATAACAATTTTTTTC
>DAOQAU010000028.1:6031-21277 GCA_035354275.1 Candidatus Gastranaerophilaceae bacterium | reverse complement strand
ACTTCTAAGGTCGGATTTGAAAAATTAAGAAAAATTGTCATTTTTCAAATTTTTCTGTATCCTCTGTACAAAACAGTATAACATTTATTTATTTTAAGGACAAATTTCGACTTTTCAATTATTTTAAAAGTGCTTTTGCCTGTTTTTCTTTTCCTATCGATTTTAAATATTGCGAGTATTCTTGTACCAAATCTTTATCAAAAGAAGCAAGCCTGTAGCTGTGTGAGTAATAATTTACTGCTGCTTTTTCTTCTTTAAGTTGAGCGGCTAATTTGGCGCATAACCATTTTGTTTGATAAGACGCTTCGTCAATATCGCAAGCTTCTTTTGCCCATGCATAGGCTTGTTTAAAATCTCCTAATTCCTGATAAAATTCGCTCATTTTAATATATAGGGCAGAATTATTTAAGTCAAGTGAAATTGCTTTTTTCAGACTTTCTATTGCAAAATTTACATCGCCCTGTTCAAAAAGCGAAAGCGAGTTGTAGTAGTAACCTTCTGGATTGTTTGAATCCAGTTCGATTATGTCTTGTGCCGCATTAAAAACTTTGTCAAATTCGTTTTTGGCGAAATATATTTTTGCAAGCAAAACATAGGCATGGACATATTTCCCATTTTTTTTGATAATTTCGTTTGCAAGTTCAAGTGCCCTGTCAAAATTTCTGCTTTCGATTTCTATTTCAGTTAAATCACTGATATAATCAAGCGATTCGGGTTTTATTAATGTTGCTTGTTCTAAAACATTTTTTGCGGCATCGTAATTTTTTAATTCTGAATAAATTTTGCCCAAAGCAGACAGTGCAAAATCATCTTCAGGATTTTCTTTCAAGATATTTTCCAGATCACTTTTTGCCTCAATTATATTGCCTTGTTTTGCTTTTATCATAGACTTAAGGGTTGTTGCCATAGCAAAATTTTCTTTTGAAAGAATATAATTCAGTTCAATTAAAGCTTTTTCATAAGCTTTTTTTTGATAATATAAATATGCTAAAGAATAGTGATAGTCAAGTCTTTCAGGATTTAATGATATTGCAAGCGTAAAGTATTTTAAAGCTTCGTCAAACCAGCCTCTCAAAAAATTTGCACTTGCAAGATTATATGAATATTCACTGTTTTTTTCATCGAGTTCAAAAGCTTTTGCAAAATATTCTGTGGCTTTTTGATATTGTAAAAAATTTAATTTTAAAAGTCCTAAATAATTTAAGACTTCAGGTGTCTTTTCTTTTTGTGCGTATTCTTCAAAATATTTTTGCGCGTTTTCAAAATCATTTTTTTCAAAATAAATTTTGCCTAAAAGCATTAATAAATCTTTATTTTTTTGATTTTTGGCATATCCTGAGATTGCCATTTCTAATGCTTTTTCAAGGTTTTTGTTATTAAAATAAAAATCTGCCAATTCAAAGAAAACTTTGTCATCCGCATCTTTTAAGTTTTTTTCTATTTTTTCAATTTGTTGTGAATCATTTAGGATGTTTAAAAGTTTTATTTTTTGAGCCAAATTTTCATTAAAAGGTTTTGCTTCAAAAATTTTGTCTGCAATATCAAGAGCTTCTTTTATTTTTTCTTGAGAAATATATATATCTTTAATTAAAAGCAAACATTCGATATGATTTTTATCGATTTCTAAAACTTTTTCGGCATAATAAAAACATTTTTCCAAATTACCTAAAAGCTTATATAAATGAGCCAACTGCACCAAAATTTCCAGATTTTCCGGCTCAATAGCAAGAGCTTTGTAAAGCATCTCTATTGCAGGCTTAAAATGTCCTTGGCTTTTAAGCTCAAAAGAATTTTTGACATAATATACAACTTCATTGTTCATTTTTACCGATTATCTTTTTTGTTCTTGTTGCTTTTTGGCTTCTTGGTTTTATTATTTTTTTTATCTGATTTTTCAGAATTTGCTTCTTGTGCCGTGTTGATAATAACCAAAACTTCGTCTTGGCCTGCCATTTTTAAATTGTTTCTGGCAATGGCTTCAAGGCTTGAAGCCGAAGAGAAATTGTCAATTTCTTCTTTAAGTTTTTTGTTTCTCACTTCAGCCTGATTTTTTGTTTTTTTCATCGTTGCGATTTTTGTTTGATAGGAAATAGTTTTTGAGATATTTAAAATAGCACTAAAACCTATTTGTGCTATGCAAATAAGCAAAACTACCGTTAAAAAAGAATAATAAAATCTTATTCTGTTTTTGCGTTGTTTGTTTTTAATTTTAGTTTTATCTATAAGCGTTTCGTTTTCCGGATTGTTCGCTCTGTGAACGTTTCTTGCAGGAGTTGAATTTCTTTTTTTCCTGCTTTTATCACTTTCTTTCGTCATAAAGCTCCTAACTGTTTATCATGACAACATTATACCCGACTTCCTACATTTATGCAAAAAAACAGAAAAATTTTTACAATTTAAACCTTGTAGAAAATCTTATAGCGGAATTAACATATTCGTCTTCGCGGAAGTACTGTCCTGCACCTATTTCAAATTGAACTTCATCTGCATATCTTTTTAAATTCGGGGTGTATCTTAATACAATCTCATTTTTTTTCTTGATTTGTTGCACATCGCTTTGGACTATATCCAAAATAGAAAGTCTTTTTGTGATTTTAAATTCAGGGGCGAAATAAACTTTATCGTAATAAGAGTCGTAATTACTGTTGGTACTTCTGGAATAACCTGATGCAATGGCAAATTTTTTCCAGTCATAGCGGGTAAAAAAGCCGGTAGAATAGTTGATTTGCGCGTTGTCTAAGTCTGAATTGTACATGGTTCCAAAAGTTAATCTTCCGGCTTTTTCTGAATAGTTTGAATTTATTTCGTTTATATCATATTCTTGAGTAGAAAATTTTGATACCAAATCCAAAGTTTTATACTGCGGAATGGTCGGTTTTTTATTTGAAGGTGTAAGAAGTGATTTTGATGTGATTTTTATCGGCGGTTTAAAATCAGGAGATTTTTTTGATGCCTGATCTAAGTAAACCGTATTGTCGGGAATTTCGTCATATTCTAAATATCCGTGCAACTCCATTGTGTTTTGCGGATCATTTGTAAATATGTTGTTTATTTCTTCCACATTGGTTGTTTCGCTTTCATTACTGATAGCGTTTTCATCATTAATCCCGCTTGCTTCGTCAAGCTCATCAGCCAAGCAAACTTGAAATCCGAAAAATCCCAATACCAAGATTAAAAGAAAGATCTTTTTCATATAAACATTTTATTCTGAATAGCCATTGTTTTCAAGGTATAGTTTTGTAAAGAATTTTCTTTCCAAGTAGCAAAAAAAAAAATGACGGAATTTATAATAATGTGCGAGTCGTGTTGGAGATAAAATGCAAATACTTAAAATAAGCTTTACGGGAGAAAGAAGAAATAATAGGATTCCTTATCAAAGAACTGCGGGCAATACCCCACCAATCAAATTGCCGAATCAAAAACATTCGGATACTTTTGTCAAAGGCGACAGTTATAATTTTTCAACTGAACCTCAATTTTATGAAACATTAGAAGAAAATTATTTTAAATTACCGAGAGGGTGTTATCCTGATGAATACCAAAAAAAGGCTGCAGCAAAGCTTTATAAGGGAGAAGACGTTTTGGTAACAGCACCTACAGGAACCGGTAAAACCGCTATTGCTTACTATGTAATAACAAAAAACCTTTCTGAGGGCAAAAAAACTTTTTATACAACGCCCCTGAAGGCTCTAAGTAATCAAAAGTATAGGGAGTTGCAGACTTTATACGGTAAAGATAATGTTGGGCTTTTAACAGGAGATATAAAAATCAATGCTGATGCTCCGATTATAGTCATGACTACAGAAATTTATCGTAACATGCTTTTTTCAAAGAAATTTCAGGACAATCCTGATAATTTATTAAAATTAAAAACGGTAGTTTTTGATGAATTACACTACCTTGGAGATGTTGACAGGGGCGGCATTTGGGAACAGTCAATTATTTTGACAGATAAAAATGTTCAACTTCTATCTCTTTCTGCGACTATAGGCAATAATAATCAAATTAATAATTGGATGTCTGATGTAAAAGGCAAAAAAAGTAATTTGATTGATGTTCCACCTGAAAAAAGGCATGTTCCGCTTGTTTTTGAAACTCATAATTTAACAGGGGAAAATGTAGAAGGTCGTAAGTTAAAAAAACATCAGCACCAAAAATCAAAAGACGCTAATGATGTTAAAAAAGCTTATATTAAATTTATTTCTGAGCTTAAGGGCAAAGACAGACTGCCTGCTATTTTATTTATTTTTAGTAGGAAATTTAGCAAAAAATTACTTGATGAATTTGATAAATCGACTTTACAGTTGACAAGTAGAAAAGAAAAAGAAGAAATTCAAAAAATAATAGACCAATATACAAAAAATGGAAAATATCTGGGAGAAACTCTTAATACAAATGCTTTGTTAAAAGGATATGCTCTTCATAATGCAGGGCTTTTGCCGACACAAAAAGAGCTGGTAGAAGAATTATTCCAGAAAAAATTGGTAAAACTTGTAATAGCAACAGAAACTCTTTCTGCAGGAATTAATATGCCTGCAAAAACAGTTATAATTTCAGATACAAGAAAACCGACTTCTGCACAATCTGCAGATGGCGATGACGGTAAAAGAGAAATCACGGCAAATGAATTTCATCAAATGGCAGGCCGTGCAGGAAGAAGAGGTATAGACAAAATCGGCTATGTTTATACAACACCAAAAGATAAAGAAGAAAAAGAAATTTTTAATATTTTGATTGATGAATCGCCGAATTCTCTTGAAAGTGCATTTAATCCTGACTTTTCTTTTGTTGCGGGATATTGTAAGCATTATCAAGATGACGAATTAATCAAAACCATACTTAAAAAATCCCTGCACTCTTATGATACAAACCCAAAAGCCTCTGAGAAAAAATATCTTTCAATGTTTAAGCTTTTTGAAAATAAAAGAGAGATGCTTAAACATTTGGATTATATAACTTCTGACAATAAACTTACAACTAAAGGCCAACTTTTGGCTAAAATAAATGGCTATCAACAGCTGCCTATTATCGACTTAATCTACGATAAAAAATTGGCAACGCTTAATCCTATTGAATTAGCTGCTGTAGTAGGCTCATTAGCTAATCTTAGTCAAAAAGATGATTACAATAAAGAAACAGAATTCTTTGGACATAAAAACGATAAAATAAGTTGGTTTGTAGATGATTTCGACAGTTATTTAGACAAATTTAATACTCTTAACAAAAATTCTGAAGTTGCTCAAGACAAAGATGCCGTAAAACATTTATACGAATGGGCGGAGCTAAACAGTAAATTTAGCGGTTCCAGAAGAAATTGGAAAGGACTTTATTGTGGGGTTTTACATAAAACAATAAGAGATGAAGGAAGTTTGTTTAAAGAAATTACACAAACGGTGGATTTGCTTAAACAAATGAGAAATATTTCTAAAAAGGGTTATCAGTTGGCTGAATTAGAAAATAACAAAAACGATATGGAATATTATAAACAACTTTCAGGTACAATAGGTGAATCTTTGAAGTTGCTTCTGAGAGAGCCCATTACAGAAATAATTTAACTGTTTCTTACGTTTGCCTTAATTATTTCCGAAATCCATGGAATATAACTGTATTTTCCTTGAAAACTTGTTGCGACAAGATAAAAAATAACTGCATAAATCGCAACCTGTATTATAGAAAAACCAAAGAACAAAGGCATATTGAGATATAGCGTAATTTGCATTACAATTTGATTAATAAATGGAATTATGCTTAGAATATTCAAAATTAATCCTAAAAACTGACAAACCAAAAAATAAGCTATTGAAATAAAAATCGACTGAAAAATGTGATACTTAAGGTAAGGTCTTAGAGAATTTTTTGTAAAAATTCCTATCAAAAGCCAAATGAAGCCTACAAATCCGAAAGTAATATAACTAAGTCCTGCTATTATTTTTTCAATCATTAAAGGCTGCTGGGCACCGTAGTTTTTCATTTGTTTTCTTCTTTCTTGCTAATATATTCGTCTAAAATTTGGATATAAACCAACTTGTATTCATCGTTGTCCGGCTCAAATCTAATCGCTTTTCTATATGAAGTTAGGGCTTCTTCAATATTTTGTTTGATGTAGTATGTGTTTGCAATAAGCATATGAACAGATGCTTTGCTAGGATCGATTTCAAGAGCTTTTTGGTATTGGTTTAGGGCTTTATCATGTTTTTTTATATTTGAATATAAATTACCCAATAAAATATGCGGGTTGATGTTTTTCGGATATTTTTCAATAAGCAGTTTATATATTTCTTCGGCTTTATCATATTCCATGAATTCAGAATAAGCAATAGCCATACAAACATAAGTCTTATAGTTGTTTTCATCCATTTTGAGAGCCTTATCAAAATATTTGAAAGCTTCTTTTTTATTTTTTGTCGCCACAAGAATATTTGCAACACAAATTACAACAGTTTTGTCATTAGGTGAAAGTTCCAAAACTTTTTTATAATGTTCCATCGCTTTTTCGTATTCGGACTCTTTGAAGTAAATATTTCCTAAATCTATATGGGCATTTATACTGTTTGGATCCAAAGAAAGAGCTTTTTCATAATAGATTTTGGCTTCGACAAAGTCTTCAAAATCATGGAATAAAAGTCCCATTACGTTGTAAATTTCAGGATTTGAAGGGTTGTAATCAAGAGCCCTGTTATAAAAATAAAGTGCTTTGCTAAAGTTTTTAAGTTCGGCATGAACGTTGCCTATATTAAAATATAAAATGTAATCGTTTGGTTTGATGTCTAGAACTTTTAAATAATATTCAATCGCTTTTTCATAATTTTTCCTGTAAAAAGCCAAACTTCCTAAATTCATCAAAGCATCGGTGTCGTTGGGATTAACATTCAAAAGCCCTTCATACACGGAAATTATTTTGTCATAATTTTTTTCCATTGCATACAAATTAGCAAGCTTATGGTAATGTTCAACCTTTTCAGGCTCTTTTGCAAGTTCAACTATGGCTTCTTTTATTTTTTCTTCAAGCTCTACTCTATCCATTTTTTGATTTTACCTCATGTTTTGCTTTAAGTAAAGTAATTAAGAATTTGTAACTAAATACTAAACATATTTTTCCAAAACTGTTTTTTAAGGAAAAACAGCGGATATCTTTTTATAAAAGCGGCTAAACCTTTGTATGACAGTAATTTGTCTTGTCGAAACCATTTGTTATAATCTGTAAAAGCATATGGCGTAATTTTATGATATTTAAAATAATCCTGCTGTTTAGGATTAAAGCAGCCTAAACCTTTTTTCCAGGGTTTGTAATCTCCGACATAGTGAATAATTAAAGGGTTTTTAATTGCATTTTTATATTCTTGTTTGTCGTCGTAAGTTGCCCAAACATTAATCGGAAAGTATTGTAAGTTCCATTTTAAATCCAAAAATTTAACTTTGCCTTCAAAAAGCTGGTTTAAGACTGTTTGATCGTAGCCCCACCTTGATCCTGTATTTTTCATTGCAATTTCAACTGCTTTTTGGGGGATGTTGTCTTCAAGCCATTTTTTGCAATTTATGAGCATAGTGCCTGTGTTAAAAAACTTTGAATCTTTAAGTCCGTACCTTTTTGCATATTTTTTGCCGTTGGCATCCTCGACTGCTGCAACGTAGTTATCGCTTAAATCTGTTTCCCAAAGTTCTTTCAGGGAGGAATTTACTACCATGTCACTATCCAGATAAATAAGTTTTTCTACCTTGATTATATCAGGTAAAATCATTGTCCAGAGCATGCTTACAGGATAATAATCTGATTTAACATATCCTTCGAATTGTTTTTTATCGACTTGATGAATTTTAATTTCGCAGCCTTGAATGTCTTGAAGTATTTTTTTTGAATTATCGCTTAAGCCGCCGTCAAGAATGTGAAAAATAATTTCTTCATTTCCCGTTTTGTTTTCAAGAATTGAAGCAATCAAAACCACGCTGTGCTGTGCGTAATTATCGTCGTAAGTCAGTGCAATTTGAATTTTTTCCATAATTAATATAACAAATCCTTATTTTTTTCTTTAAATTCTTTTTCATAAAGTTTTGCCCACTGGATAAATTTATAATATGCCTGCATTTTTGCAAAAATAAACCCGTGTATTCCGTCAAAAATCCCGCCTTTTAGGATGTAAAATTTAAAAAATTCAAAACAGGAACGGGTATAAAGCTTAAACGGGGAGAATTTTTTATCGTTTTCTTCAAACCTTTTGAGCTCAAAATCCGTGTATCTGTCTATTTTTTCGTTAAATGAGCTTATAGAAGGCATGTGATAGTGAATCATGGTTAAATTTTTGCCAACTATCCAAAAGTCTTTGCCTTCGTGCGTGATTGGCATCTGATGAATAGCATCTGTATAAGTACAAATTCCTTTTTTCCAGAACCTTTTGACCCCTTTTTGAAACCATGATTTAAGAATTTTGCCGTCCATTGCGGTTTCTCTGGAAAGGTAGCAAGCAAAGTGGCTCGGTTTAGGGTTATCCGCATATTTTTTCAGATATTCCCAAAGTTCGGGTCTGACAATTTCGTCGGCATCTAAAATTAAAATCCAATCACCCGTGGCTTGTTCCATTGCCCAGTTTCTTGCAGGTTCTACGATTCCCGTTCTTTCATGGTAAACAATTTTGCAGTTGTATTCTTTTGCTATTTCAATGGTTTTGTCTTCCGAGTACATGTCACAAATCACAATTTCGTAAGCGTCTTTTACACTTTCCAAACACTCTTTTAAGAGTCTTTGGGCGTTTAGGGTGTTTATTACAACAGAAATCTTTGCCATTTTAGCCTCCGGTTAAAAAATACTTCAATAATTATATCAAGAATATTTTTCTAAATGTAACTATTTATTAATACTTAATATTTTAAATAGCAAAATTTTTTTTGTTTTAACTTGATATAAAAGTGAACTACAAAAAAGGATTTAGAATATGAAAATTAACAATGTAAGTTTTACCGGCGGAATATTAATTCGTGGTACACAAAAACAGCATGAAGAAATAACTAAAATGCTCAAAGATGTATTTAAAAAGGATGATTCTTTATTAAGCCTTCCCCAATCTATAGGTAAAAAATCTGTAGTTTTGTATGCGATACAGGATACGGCATTAAAAGTAAAAAGATATTTACCTTTTGATTACCAAAAGTATGATGCGGTAATGATTAATCCGAAAAATTTCGGGGTAAAAAAACTTGTACGCAGTGCTCAAACTGTTTTAGAGGCAATGAAAAATCATACCTTTGATTTTTTCAATTTAGCTATTTATAAATAAAAGTTTAATTTCCCAATTTAATCCAATTTTCAGGGATTATATCCGACTGGTTTATGCTTTCGTCATTAAACCACTTTTGAGGTGCAATTACAATTTTTTCAGGGTTTTGGTTGAGCCATGCCCCCCACCATGAAAAGGAACTGTTTGCTATAATATTGTGTTTACAGGCACTCATTAGCCGCATATCTTCAAAACTTTTTGCCTCGAGATTATGGGCAACAAAGTAATTTTTATAAGGCAGTTTTAAATTTTCTTTTGCCCAGTCAATATCATCAGAAAATATAAAAAGCGTCGGATTTTCAAATTTTTGTGCTATATATTCCACCCCTCTTTTGTAATATTCTAAAGAGCAAGAGGCGTAAAGTTTTTGATATTTTTTCTTTTGTACGTAATCTCCTCTTCTTATGTGAAGAGAAATCGAGTTTGATGCATTGATTTTCTCTAAAAAATCTTGATTTTGAAAATCAGGCTCTGATTTAAACGTAAAATCTTTTCTAATTTGTTTTTCGATTTTCTTAAAATACTTTTCGCTTTGGAAAAAGCCGTGAATAAAGGCACTTTTTCCTATTTTAAAAACATTTTTGTCAAAACCGAAATGAGGTTCTTCGTATAAATAAGTTCCTAAAAAACTTTTTTTATCAAATTCCCTGCGCAGTTTCCAAAGTGTTTCCAGCATTAGTTCAGAGAAAAAGCCCTTTATTTTCTTGATTTCGGCAGCAAAAATATCAAGTTCGTAAGGTCTTGCATAAGTTCTTGAAAAATAAGTCATATCCATAAAAGAAGGCATACCGGTAATTTTTTCCAATGCACGCGCAAAAGCCCATTGAAACATTTGGTTTCCCAACCCGCCGTTAAATTTTACAATATTTCTTTTCATAAAATCACCTTGTATATTCCGAGAAGTCAGCCGAGAGTTCTTTCCATTGTTCTTCGGGCATTTTTAGAGCATGACTCCAAAATTTTTCTATAGCATAAGTTTCACGTTCTTCTCTATGGAGGACATGAACGACAACATCGCCGTAATCCAACAAATTCCAGCGATTTTTCAAGTCGTTTTCTTCGCCTGAAGGGATTCGCTCAAATAACATTTTAATCTTTTCTCTGACGTAAGAAGAAAGTGCTCTTACCTGTGTTGAAGTATCTGCAGAGCAGATTACAAAATAATCTGCCATAACAGAAACATTGCTTATGTTTAGTATAGAAATGTCTTTTGCCAGTTTGTCGTCTAAAATACGCGCAATAATGCTTGCAAGCATTTGTGAATCAATCTTGTCCATCTAATCCTCAATAATGTCTATTCTTTTTTTGTGTCTTCCACCTTCAAAATCCGTATTCAGCCAAATATTAAGTATCTCCAGTGCCAAATCTTCTTTAATAACCCTCTGCCCCATGCAAAGTACATTAGCATCATTATGCGCTCTTGACATCTGCGCGCTAAACTTGTCATGACAAAGTGATGCTCTTATTCCTTTAATTTTATTTGCGGTAATTGACATTCCTATGCCGGTTCCGCAAATTAAAATTCCTCTGGCAAAATTACCTGAGGCAACTTCTTTTGCAACTTTTTTTGCAATCGGAGGATAATCGCAAGAATCCGAATTAAATGTACCGAAATCTTCAATTTCGTATCCTTGTGATTTAAGCATTAAAGCTATTTTTTCTTTAAGTTCAAACCCGCCATGGTCTGCGCCTATTGCTATTTTAAGTTTTTTCACATTTTTCCTTTTTAAAACTGTCTTAAATATTATACATGTATAATGCTTATTTTAAAAATTGTGAAACATTTTGTTACCAAAATCGTCGAAAGTTAAGCGGTTGTAACAAAAATGTCACAAATCAGCAATTTATTTTTTTAGGGTACTTACTAGATATGAAGGCAAGTTTCAGAATTAATATTAAAATAAGTAAAGATATTAATTTTGTACTATTGCAAAAAGATAAAGCATGTAAGATAATTTTTCGAAGTGGGATAAATTAATCTTGCAAAAGGTTAAAGGGGTTATGGAAATAAAATTAAAAACAGAACATAGCTTTTCAAAGGGCAGGTTCAGAGCCCGAGAAGAAATTTCTATCCCTAAATTGTCTCAAAAAATATTTAATAATAAAGAAGAAAGACCTTTTAATTCAAATTCCAAGAATTTATCATTTAAAGGTCTTTTTATTGGTCCTTTTCGCAAAGTAAGCATTGCCGAGGTTGATTCTCTTTTGCAGCTTACCGATAAACATGTGGGGAAAAATATTAGAGAACTCTATGAACATCTTGTAAATTCAAATGTTGCAAAAAAATTAATAAAGCTTGAAGGCGAAAATTTACTTATTAAAGAAAAATCGATACCGGAGTTGATTGCTGATGGTACTATTTATCCGATAAAACACTTGCCTAAAGATATTTTAAACGGTGTTGTCGGTGTGTTAAGAAAGTTTGGCCCTACAAAACAATGGGCGCAAAAAACTTATTCTTCCGAGTTTTTTAAAAAGATAAGACAAAATTCAAAGGTAGAATCAAAAGTAAATGCCTTAAAAGGTATTTTTGAATCTTTTGAAAAACTTAAAGGGAAAGACAGTGATGAAATTTCGCTTGAAAGTGTAAAGAAAATTTCAAAAATATTTGATGAAAAAACCGGAAATTATGATACAAAACACGAAAGGGCTTTAAACAGAATTGTGTCGGGAATAATTCCCGCAGTATTCTTGGCAAACGATGCTTATAACCTTTCAAGAATGTGTAACGATAATAAAAAAGATGCTAATAAAGAAAAGAAAATAAGATTCAGGCAAGAATTAAGCAGAATAGTTTTAAATGCTTATATAATGCTTATCACATACGGTGCGCTTCAAAAGCAGATGAACAAATCTAAGTCTGCCGTAATGCTTATGACATTTGCAACCACCTTATTTACCGAATCGATTTCGCGTATAGTAAACGGAAAGCATGTAGTAAGGCTTTCAAAAGAAAAAGCAAAAGAAATTAATAAAAATGGAAAAGATTCTTCAACAGCAGAACAAGCTAAATCTCAAGAACAGATAAGCCAAAATCATGATTATAAAAACGTATTTTTCAAGTCGCAAAACAACAGAGAAGTATTCAAAGCCTTTATGGGCAGACTGGAAGATAAAGTAACTTTAAAAAGTACAGAGCCTAAAGCCATTATAAAAACTCAGCAGGATAAACAAAAAGAACCGCTTTTGAGTCCCAATACTTTATTTAAAGCTTGTTTAGCTGTTATTGCGGCAGGATTTGCTGTAAAAGGTATAAGAAGCATAAAAGTAAAACCCGAGATTACAATAGGCAAATTTATTGATAAACAAATTTTCGCGCCGTTTAAAAAGGTTTATGAAAAGCTTACCATGAATTTTGATAACAAAATCAAAGCCGAAGATTTTGATGAAATAGTTTCAAAATTGAAGCAGGTAGGGCATGATACGCTTGCAAACAAATACCAGGAAATTGCGGCAAAACACAAAACCTTGGTCGGAGATATCGAATACATACAACTGTTTAAACATAAAAAGAAAACTAAGCCGTTAGTAGATTTTGTAATTGCACCGTTTAAGTTTGCCTACGGTGCTGTAACATTGCCATATAAACTTTTAAACAAAGTATATGCTGCTGTCTCGGGTAAAAAACCTCCCTTAAAAGAAATAACAGAACTTGAAGCTTTTTCAAAAAGTATAGAATTTATAGGAAAAGCCGCCCAAGATAAAAATTATACCCCTATTAAATTCAAAAGTTACATGGATGATAATATTGCAAAAGCTTTTAATGAGTGCAATGTTTCCGGAATTTCAAACAGCGATCTTTCAAACCTTGCAAAAACTTCTGCAACTGCAGCAACCTTGTGGTTCTTGATGGCAGATAATTACAATATGGTAATGCTTAAATCAAATGGTGAAGACAAAGAAGGCGCAAAACTTAAATTTAAAGAACGTTTTGTTCAAGAAATGTCAAGACTCTTCTACCAAACACTTTTGATTGATTTATTTAATAGTACCTTTAGAAGTCAGTACAACAGTTCTTTGCTTGGAATGACTTGGATTACAATTTCCAATACAACAATAGGTGAAATTTTAACAAGAAAATCTGTGGGCATGCCTGTAATGTCTCATTCTAGAGACGAGCTTATTGAAATTGACAAGAAAAAAGAGAATGCAACAGGTTTCTTAAAAGGATATTATAACTTTATGACAAGGCTTACCGGTAAAAAATCACTTTCTGAACAATATAAGACAAAACAGGAAAAGAAATAGTAAATGAGGATGCGGAAAAATTAAAAATTTTTCTCGCACCTCCATAGTCCAGTAAAAGCCAAGCTATCCTTTTACCGAGGTTATGCTTGGCTTTTACCTTCTTAAGGCCGGACACGGAAAATTCTCAAAATTGTATATTTTGGAATTATTCCGTGTCCTCAATAGTTAAAACTTTCACCTTTTATCTCAACTACAAATTTATTTACAATTTAATTAATTTAAAATGTTTGATGTTAAAATGTTTTTGTGGGATATATTGAGGGTTTTAATTGAAAAAAGATTTTAACAAAAGCAAATACGGTTTGTCGGTTGGAGTTGCCCTGTTGCTTTCGCAATTTGCAGCTTTTGGCGGTGATTTGTTTGACAATAATCTTCTTAAAGTTGACTTGAACAAAACTTCGCCGGCGGGTGTTAAAGTGACCTTATACACAAAAAACCCTTATAAAGAAGCACTGACGGTTAATAAAAAAAGTGACTTTCAGTATGTGATTCTTTTGCCCGAAACTGTAAGTTCAATAACTTCTAAACCCTCCTTGAGCGCGACTTCAGATGTGATACAAAACATAGAAGTTAAAACCCAGCAACTTAGCCAAGAAGCTTCAAAGGGTTATACAAAGATAATAATTTCAACCACAAAACCGATTGAAATAGTTGCTCAAAATCAGGTTTTAAGTACTTCTGATTATAAAGTTAGTGAATCTGATTATAAAGAACTTATAGCGCAGGCAGGCAAAAAATCTGTTGCACAAAAATCGGCCGTATCTGCTGCTAAAAAAGCAGAACCGGTAAAAAAAGCAACCACACCGGCTAAAAAAAGCACGGTGCAACCCGCAAAAACCGCAAAACCCGTTATTAAAAAACAGGCAATTCCTGTAGCTAAACCTAAACCAAAAGTAGCAGCTCCTGCGGTACAAAAACCTGTAAATAAACCTCCCGTTCAAAAATCTGTTGAACAAAAACCTGTTGTTCAGCCCGCTAAAAACATACCTGCAACAACACCTGCACCTGTGACTACCACAGCACCTGCGCCACAACCTCAGACAGCTCCTGCAACAACACCAACTGCAGAACAGGCTTTGCCTGCGGCTCAACCGATTCCGGCAATGCCTCAAAAGGTAGAAATGCCCCTGCCTGAAACTCCTTTTCAAAAAGTTATGAATATTATAAAAGCAAACCTGACAATGTTTGCAGGCGGAGCACTTTTAATCCCTTTAATTTTGCTTTTAATTTTCATGAAAAAAGGCAAAAAGCCTGTTGCTGAAATAAAAGAAGAAAAAACACAAGTGCAGGAAACTTCTGAAGGCATGCCAAATATTCAACAGTTACAAGAAGAAGTTGTTGAAGAAGAAGTTATTGAAGAAGGTTTAACCGAAGATGAACTTCCCGAAACAGAAGAAATAATTTTTCCGCAAGAAGAAATAATAACCGATAAAAAAGAAGAAATTGACACTCTTTTTAATCAGGATACCGCAAATGATATTTTAACAAAAGAACATCAAAAACAAGCAGAAGATGTTGAAGAAAACACAGAACGGGAGCCTGTTATTGAAACCGTTCCTGAGACAAGTTCGCCTGCAGAAGAATCTTTTGAAGAAATTTTGCCGCTTGAAGATATTATTCCATTAGAAAATATTGAACCTATTGATGAGATTGAACAAATGGAAGGAGCGGTTGCTCCCGAGCCCGAATCCGAGCTTGAGTCGGAAACAGAAACAGAAACAGAAACAGA
>DAOQAU010000028.1:0-5931 GCA_035354275.1 Candidatus Gastranaerophilaceae bacterium | reverse complement strand
GAAACAGAAACAGAAACAGAAACAGATGTAAAACCTGAACAGGAAACACTAATTGAAGTCGAAGAAACATCTGTTGAAAACCCAGTAGAACAGGAAGAAATTATTGAGGAAAAACAAGAAGAAGTCCATGAAACTACTGATTTAGAAGATTTCTTAGAGGGAAAAGAAGAAGTTCAAGAAATTGAAGAAATAATTGAACCACAAGTTCAAGAAGCCGCATTTGAGGAAGTTGATTTGGAAACATTATCTTTTGAAGAAACACTGCCTTCAATTCAGCAGCAAGATGAAGAGTCCACAACATTTGAACCCCTTGCTTCTTTGGAGGAACTTACTGAAGAAGCCGAAAAAATTGAGCAGGCTGAACAAATACAAGAAGTTGAAGATTTATCGGCTCTTGAAAAAGCGACAATTGAAGAAATACCTTCAACAATATCTTTGGATGAATTTGAAGTTGAAGAAGAACCAAAGACTGTTAAAAAAGAAGAAGAGTTAATAGAAGACCTTTTTGAAGCTGAAGAAGAGCCCCTTGTCGAAGAAGAAACAGTCGATGAAGAAGAAATTGAAAGAAAAGAAAATGAAATATTGTTAAATAGCCTGGGGCTTAAAAGCCGCTCTGAATTTGCCGTTGACTGCGAAAAAGGATTTCATCTTGTTGATTTTGAAGGAACAACAGCACTTATCGGCTATATTAATGATGAAATATTTGTACTGAAAAGATTTGACGAAACAATTAAATCGCCGCTGCAGGTCAGATTAAGCGAAAGAAAAGCAGACAAAGAAGATTACATGGTAAAAGCAGGAAGCTTCAAGGCTATAATAGAAGTAAGCCCTTATAACATGGAATTGGTAATTGAACTGTAATGAAGTTTAAATATTTTTTAATTTTATTTTTTTCGATATTTTTAATAAGCGGCTGCACAAAACAGCCTCAAAAGACTGTCATAAAATTCAGCTCTTGGGGTTCACAGTCTGAAATCGCCATTATTAAACCGATTTTAGCAGCCTTTGAAAAAGAAAACCCCGATATAAAAGTTGAATTCATGCACATTCCGCAAAATTATTTCCAGAAACTTCACCTGCTTTTTGCCTCAAATTTAGCACCCGATGTAATTTTTATAAATAATTTGTATCTGCCGATTTATGCCGATGCAAATTTACTTGATACCCTTAACGGAAAAATTGACGAAAATCTATTTTACAAAAAAGCTCTTGATGTTCTTTCATATAATAATAAATTATATGCAATACCTCGAGATGTATCCAATCTGTTTTTCTATATAAATAAAAATATTTTTGACAGATATAATGTGCCGTATCCAAGCAAGTACTGGTCTTTTAATGATTTTCTTATCCTAGCGAAAAAAACGACAAAAGACACAAACAATGACGGCAAAACAGACATTTGGGGCGTAAGCTTTGAAGAAGATTTGTTTTTTTATCTTCCTTATTTGATGAGCGAAGGCGGAGGGGTTTTATCCGATAATTTGAAACATTTGATAATTGACACTCCCCAAAGCCAAAAAGGGCTTCACTTTTATGCTGATTTAAGAAATAAATACAACGTCGCTCCTAGAAAATCTGAAAGCGCAAGTGCTACAATGGCACAGCTTTTTTTGCAAGGCAAACTTGCAATGCACCTTTCGGGCCGCTGGCTTGTGCCTAAATACAGACAAGAAGCAAAATTTAATTGGGGCGTGATAAATTTTCCAAAAGGCGACAAAGGGAGCATTGTTCCGATGGATGCTTCGGGCTGGGCAATTTCCAAATCATCAAAACATAAGCAAGAAGCTCTCAGATTAATAGAATATTTATCATCAAAAAAAAGTATTGAAAAAATGACTCAAAGCGGATTAATTGTTCCTGCAAGAATTGATGTAGCGCATGGCGAATTTTTGCAAGACAAAAATTCGCCCTATAATAAAACTTTTGTAGAAGTTATAAAAACTTCCAAAAAAACTCCTGTTTCTATAAAATATAGTGAAATTCAAGATGATTTAAAAGAAAAAACAGAATATCTTTTTAATCAAATAAAATAATAAAAATATTCCTTTAATTTTAAATTATTTTAGTTAAATCTATTTTACCTTCAGACTCATTTTTTATAGTTTCAGCAATGTTTTTTACGTAGTCTTTAAGGCTTGCCATATCTCGTTTTTTTATGATTTTGCCTATGAGTTGTAAGTGCTGTTTGATATTTGTTTTAATTTCAGGATGAGAATCAACAAGGTCTGAAAAAGGCAGATTTCCTCTTGTGTGGTTGCATTTTCCGCAAACACAGAGTCCATTGCTTAAATCAGCTGTTCCGCCGTGAGAGTGCGGGTGGACATGTTCAAAAGTACCCATAGACGGGCGAACCAGCCTTTGTCCTATTTCAAATGGGGTTCTTTCGGAGTATTTAACAACAAAAGAATCATAGTGATTCATAGAATTGGGCATGCTGTAAGCTATATTTTCCAACTCCCTTGCCATTTTTTTATCAGGCAGGCTTAATTGCAAATTGTAGATGCTGTTTAATAAATTTTTTCTTTTAAATCTTATATTATTATCTGGCGAGTTAATTATTTCTCTGTGTCTTTTAACAATCATATTTAATTCATTACTATATTCTTTAGGCAAGCTTGGGCTTAATTGCGCCAGTTTATTTAAAATATTAAGCTGTGTAGTTTGTAGTCTTTTTAGGCTTTCAGGCATAACGCTCATTAAAAGGTCCTGCAAATTGCTTAGAGGATTTTTTTTGCTTAATTCTTGAAGCTTTTGAAATATTCTTTTTTCGGGCTCCTGCATGCTATCTTCAAATCTGGTGATAGCTTTAACCGCCATTCTGCCTGTTCCGGAGAGAGTTTCTTTTGTTAAATATTTTTCAAAATCAGCTTCTGTAACCATTTTAATGCCGCAATAAGGGCATGGAATATCTTTTAACAAAGCGAAGGGGAATTTTGTCGTGAGCCTGCCAAAAGAAATCGTACTGCTACTCGGGACAAAAACATCCGAAGAAAGCCTATTTTGGGGGATTGTATAAAACTTATCACGCGAAATTCCACCCGCAACGGGTGTGAAGGTGCTGTAAACTCCTTGAAAATTAACACGCATAACGTTATTATAAACCGCAGACAAGACTTTTTTTGTTAGTTTTTCATAAAAATTTACAAACCAATAGTACATATGACTAATAAGCAGTATCTATGCACTATTCGTTTAAAAACATTGTAAATTCAGTGATTTTTGTTAAATTAACATTTTTTAATATAATACAAAAAAAGGATTACAAATTTACAATACATACATTATAATTAAACTGGTTTTTTAAAATGAGGTATAGTTATGGGCTTTAACATTAATCCTCCAAGTAACAAGCCGGTAATAAGGGAAGCTGCAAACATGCAAAATGACGGCGGTGCCGGTAATTTAGGGTATTTCGAGCAAGGTGAAGGAGAAAAAAAGAAACAGGAAAGCATCTTTGCTAAAGAAGAAAGTGATTCTTTCAAAAAAGAAGGTGATATTAATCTTCCGGATGAGCCATTTTCTTTTGCTAAACTTGTTGCCGATATTATCTTTGCGGTAAAAGAGTGGTTCAAAAAAACATTTAAATTGTAACAAAATATTTCAATTTTGTTTAAAATTTGAACAAAAATGGAAATTTTTAAAATTGAGGGGACTTTATTATAGTATAAAGCTCTCTCTTCTTATTTAAACGGACAGGCCTTGAACAATTTCAAGGTCTTTTTTTTGCCTTCTTTTCAAGGCGAGGAACGAGCCGTAGAAAATGGCGTCACGGAATGCATAAATAGTCCATTCTTTAGCATGATTTTACAATAGTGACACAAGCGAGCAGAGGCACGAACGAAGTGAGAGTCGAACAACAATAATCGAAAATCACACTTTTCGATTTTGTTGTGAGCGTTGCCGTTTATTGCGAGCGCAGTTCAAGCGAGCAGACGAACGAATTCCGCATTAATAATTGTAAATTTTTGTATTTTTCTATGCCTTGTCTGTCAATTTTAACTTTTCACCCTTTTTAAAAAAGAAAAGGCAGATAAATGATAAATACAAATTTTTCAATTTATTCAAACGACAACCGATATAAAGCACCTTCTTTTAAAGGTACTGCGGAAAAACTCGCGCAAAAGCTTCTTAAGGCTACAAACCCCGAACTTAGAAAATTTCCTGTAACTTTTGATGAAGCTGTCGCATTATATGAAAAAATGGGATTTGAAATCACCAAAAAAGGCGGCTCTCATGCGGTTGTGACATTGTCCGGTACTGACTTATCTTTTCCACTCTTAATACCTCATCACGGAGAGAAAAAAATTAATCCTATAGATGTAAAAAAATTAAAAGACATGGTTGTGGTTTATTATAAAAATGATTAGTCTTTTAAGGATGTAATTAATTTTTCAATAATTTCCTGCTGAAGTGATATTTCAGCAACTTTTGTTTTTGTTTCTTCAACAACTTCTTTTGGTGCGTTGTCAACAAAATTTTTGTTATTTAAACGTCCTTCAAGTGATTTTTTTTCGGCAAGCAATTTATCCAATTTTTTTTGTTGACGTGAAATCTCCGCATCAATATCAATTAACTCTTCGAGCGGAATAACTATTTTCGAAGCTCTGACAACCGCTGTAGCAGATTTCTTTGGCAAAGGTTGTTTTTCTTCCCCGAATTTAATTTCCTCAACTCTTGCAAGTCTTTTTATGTAAGATAAAACAGTTTCAAAAATCGGTTTTTCATTTTTTTCGGGGCGAATTTCGATATTAACTTTAACGGAAGGTGCAATATTAAAACTTTGTCTTACGTTCCTGATTGCCTTGATTGTTTCAAAGACAAGCTCCATTTCTGTTGACTCTTGCGGAAATTTCAAAAATTTATTATATGCAGGGAAATCTGCAAGCATAATTGCCTTAAATCCTTTATTCGGTATAAGTGAATAAACTTTTTCAGTTATGTGCGGCATTATAGGATGAAGCAACCTTAAAGACATATCAAGCACATACCTTAAAATTCTTTGAGTGTTATTTTTTAATTTTTTATCCGAAAGTTGTATCTTTGCGATTTCGACATACCAATCACAATATGAATTCCAGAAAAAGTCATATAAAATATGGGCAACTTCGCCGATTCTGTAATTTTTGATATTCTCGTTAACCTCTTTTGAAACCGAATTAAGTTTATCTAAAATCCACTTGTCCGCAATGGTCAAATTATCAAAGTCGATTTCTTTGTCATCGATACCTTCAAGGTTCATCAATACAAATCTTGAAGCGTTCCAAATTTTGTTTGCAAAATTTCTGCCGTATTCAAATCTTTCATCGCTGACCTTAATATCCTGTCCGCCGTATGTACAAAGCGAGGTCAGCGTGAATCTGAGCGCGTCGCAGCCGTATTTTTCTATTATCACGACAGGGTCAATGGTATTTCCTTTTGATTTTGACATTTTCTGCCCGTGCTCGTCTCTGATAAGCCCGTGTATATAAACATCTGCAAAAGGAGCTTTGCCCGTGAATTCCAGCCCCATGGTAATCATTCTTGCTACCCAGAAGAAAATTATGTCAAAGCCTGTAACCAAAACGCTTGTAGGGTAAAACTTTTTAAAATCTTCGCTTTCGGTATTGGGAAATCCCATTGTAGAAAACGGCCAGAGCCCTGATGAAAACCAGGTGTCAAGCACATCTGAGTCCTGAGTGTAATTTTTGGGATCAGGATTTTCTTTTGCAACGACCATTTCTCCCGTTACGTTGTGATAGTAAGCGGGAATTTGATGTCCCCACCAAAGTTGGCGCGAAATACACCAGTCACGGATGTTTTCCATCCAACCCAGATAATTCTTTTCCCAGCGTTCGGGTACAAATTTTATTCTTCCGTCTTTCACTGCTGCAATAGCGTCTTTGGCAAGAGGTTCCATTCTTACAAACCACTGCTCGGACAAAAGCGGCT
>DAOQAU010000027.1:0-21763 GCA_035354275.1 Candidatus Gastranaerophilaceae bacterium | reverse complement strand
TGCTATTTGATTGCAAAAGCTTTTAAAGAAGCAGGGAACAAAGTTTATATGATTATGGGCGCAAGAAATAAAGAATTGATTTTCTGGCAGGAAAAAATGGAAAAAGCCTGCAGTGAGCTTTTTATAACAACAGACGACGGGACTTTAGGCGAAAAAGGATTTGTAACGCAGGTGCTGGAGCGGATAATGAATTCTGAAAAAGTAGATTATGCAATAGCCGTAGGACCTATGCCGATGATGAGAGCGGTTGCGAATATGACCAGAGACAAAGGAATTTACACCGAAGCCAGCATGAATCCGATTATGGTTGACGGAACAGGCATGTGCGGGGCTTGCAGGGTGACAGTCGGCGGTGAAGTTAAATTTGCCTGTGTTGACGGTCCTGACTTTGACGCACATAAGATAGACTTTGATGAAGTTATTAACAGAATGAAAATTTATAAAGAACAGGAACAAAAACATGATGAAAATTGCAAGTTGTTCAAGCAAAAGGTGAAGGAGTAGATTATGAGTGAAAAAAACATACCTTACTGTCCGCTTATGAGCGCGGGAAACACAATAGAAATAATTTGCACACAGGAAAGATGCGCCTGGTATTTGAAAAATTACAGAATGTGTGCTATGTATGTTTTGGCGCACAATGCTGCTTTGGACATTCAAAGCAAGCAGCCCAAAAAGAATTGAGATAGAGAAGGAAAGTTGTATTTATGAAAGTAGCATTATGTATTAAACAGGTACCTGACACAGCCGATATAAAATGGACGGAAAACAACACAATTCAAAGGGAAGGCGTAGAAAGCGTAATTAACCCTTTTGACATGTACGCAATCGAAACAGCGGTGAGGTTAAAAGAAAATTTCAAAGATGTCCACATCACCGTACTTTCAATGGGGCCTCCGCAGGCGCAGGATATTCTTAAAAGAGCAATTTCAATGGGAGTTGACGAAGGATTTTTAGTTTCGGATAAGAAGTTTGCCGGTGCGGATACCGTTGCAACAAGCAGAACTCTTGCCACTGCCATAAAAGAAAAAGTCAAAGATGTTGATTTGATTATCTGTGGGCAATTCGCAACAGACGGCGATACGGCTCAGACAGGGCCGAGCATAGCTCAGCAGTTAAATTTCCCTCAGGTAACTTACGTTAAAGAAATTGTTGACTATAAAGACGGGTTTTTAACCGTAAAAAGAGAAGTCGAAGACGGAATTGAAATAATAAGAACCACACTTCCTGCGGTTTTGTGTATGCTCAAATGCGATTATGAGCCCAGAAGACCTTTGATAAACGGCTTTGTTAAAGCGCAGAATGCCCAAATTAATATGTATAACGCAGAAGACATTAAGCTTCAGCCAGAGCAGGTCGGCATTAAAGGCTCTCCTACTTATGTAAGCAGAGCTTTCAGGCCGGAACAAAAGCAGGGCGGAGATGTTATTACGCCTGAAACCCCTCAAAAAGGAGCGGAAATTATTAAAGAAAAATTAAAAGAGTTTGAAATAGTAAAATAATGACACTTGCCACAAAAATGTAGAATGAGGAAAAAATGGAAAACGAAAAAGAAAACAAAGGAATATTAATTTACGCAGAAATTACAAGGGAGGGAACTCTAGCTCCGGTTGTGCTGGAACTTGCAAATACAGCTTACGATTTGGCACAAAAACTGGGCGGAGAAGAGATTTCAGCGGTACTTATCACAAAAACCGGAAATATTGAATACATTAAAAACGAACTTAGAAATAACGGCTTTGATAAGGTTTATATAATTCAAGACGACAGATTGAGAGATTATTCGACCGAGCTTTATTCAAAAATTGCAATAGATTTGGTCAGGCAGGTTAAACCGTCAATCTTTTTAATCGGTGCAACCACTCAGGGAAGAGATATTGCTCCAAGAATCTCGTCAACTCTTAATACGGGATTGACTGCAGATTGTACAGGACTGGATATTAATGAAAAAGGTCAGCTTGCAGCCACCAGACCGACATTTGGCGGAAATTTAATGGCAACAATTTTGTGCAAAAACCTTCCTCAAATGGCATCTGTAAGACCGAAAGTCTTGAAAAAAGCATCAGAACCCAGAGTTAAGGATACTCAATTTATAGATTTCCCTTCAAATATCGATGGAATAGACAAAAAAGTCGAGATTGTAGAATTTATAAAAAACTTTCAGGCAGCATCAGGCCCTAGAATTGATGAGGCTGAAATTATTGTGGCAGGCGGAAAAGGACTCAAATCGCCTGACGGGTTTAAGCTTCTTGAAGAACTCGCCCAAGTTTTGGGAGCAGCAGTCGGCGCAAGCCGTCCCTGCGTGGATGCTGGCTGGGCAGATCATGCCATTCAAGTCGGGCAGACGGGCAAAACCGTTATGCCGAAGCTTTATATAGCATGTGCCATTTCAGGTGCAATTCAGCATACAGTCGGAATGAGCGGTTCTGAAAAAATCATCGCAATAAACAAAGACCCTAAAGCCCCTATTTTCGGCGTTGCCGATATAGGAATTGTGGGCGATGTTTATGAAGTTGTTCCCGAATTGATTAAAATGCTGAAGGGGTAAATGAGGGGTAAATGAGGGGTAAATGAAAAACACGGTAGTGGTCGGAGCCCAGTGGGGCGACGAAGGAAAAGCTAAAATAACAGATTTATTGGCGACAAAAGCCGATTTAATCATAAGATACCAAGGCGGCTGCAATGCAGGGCACACCGTCGTTGTGGAGGATAAAACCTACAAATTTCACCTTATACCCTCAGGAATTTTATACGAAGGCAAAACCTGTTTTATCGGTGCAGGAACAGTAATTCACCCTGAAACTTTTGAGCAGGAAGTCAAAGATTTAATCAAGCAAAACATAAGCCCTAAAGGCTTGAAGGTAAGCCCTCTTGCTTCAATTACTATGCCCTATCACATTGAAATGGACGGATATTCCGAAGACAAAGCCAAAAAAGGCAAAATTGGGACAACAAAAAAAGGAATAGGTCCGACTTACACAGACAAAGTGGCACGTTGGGGGCTTAAAATAGAAGATTTATACTCATTCGAGGCTCTGAGTGAAAAACTTGACGTGATTCTTCCGATTAAAAACAAAATGCTTAAGACCTTCGGGCTTAAAACCTATACAAAACAAGAAATAACGCAGCTTTGCGCAAAATATGCCAAAATATTTGAATCTTACGTTGATTTTGACTGGCAAAACACATTGAATGAAGTAAAAAGAGTAAATAAGACAATTCTTTTTGAAGGTGCGCAGGGCGTAATGCTTGATATAGATTACGGTACTTACCCTTTTGTCACAAGCTCAAACCCGATAGCAGGCGGTGCTTGTACAGGAAGCGGCTTAGGGCCGACTTCAATAAAAGAAATCATAGGGGTATCAAAGGCTTACCTTACAAGAGTCGGCGAAGGTCCTTTTATAACTGAACTTGAAGATGAAGTGGGCGGCAAAATAAGAGATATCGGGCGGGAATTCGGCACAACAACGGGACGTCCGCGCCGTTGCGGCTGGTTTGACGTTTTAATCGCCAAATATGCCGTTCTGGTAAGCGGTTTGACTTCAATGGCGATTACAAAACTTGATGTGTTTGACGATTTTGACGAAATTAAAATTTGTACAGCTTATAAAGACAAAAGAGACGGTAGAATTTATAAAAATTATCCTACAAACGTTTTTGTTCACAAATATCTTGAGCCGATTTACGAAACGCACAAAGGCTGGAAAAAACACATATCAAACTGCAGAAAATGGGAAGAATTGCCGCTCAACGCCCAAAATTACTTAAAAAGACTGGAAGAACTTTTTGAAATTCCAATATCAATAGTAAGTGTCGGTCCAAAGCGTGAACAGACGATTTTGTTGGATGAATAGTTGAAAAGTCGAATAGTCGAATAGTTGAAAAGTTTATAAGAAGATAAGATTTGTAGATGCGTGGATTATTCTGCTACGCTTCTACGCGTCTTCTCCTCTTATCCTCTTATTCACTTCTATTTACCATTTACTATTTACTATTTACTCACTAATAATGTAGCTTTTACACTATTTAGTTTTGTAAAATTCTTATTGTAAAAGGCTTGCAGCCACTTGAGATAATTGTGAATTTATGTTACAATAGTAGTAGAAAGCCTGAAAAAGATGAAAAAGGTTTTTTCAGAGTGTTATTCCCCCACAAAGTAATGAGGCTTGAAGCCCCAAATCAAAAAAGCACAAAAGGTCTAGAACCTCATTTACCCTCCACTCTCAAATAAAAAAGGTATCCGAGTACTTAATGTTGGTGAGAAAAATGGATACCTTGGTTTTAACTCCAAAAAAATTAACAAGATTAATCGTTCACACGGTTAACTTTTGTGTTGTTTTAGGGGTTTTGGTCGCTCAGCATGTTTTTGAGGGGCCGCCGCTTATCGCACAAGAGCAGATTAAGCTTGCAAACAATACCGCGATATCTCCGATTTTTAACACGGTAACGCTAGAGGCAAATGTAGCAAAACAGCTTAGCATAGAGCAAAAGACAAAGGCATTTGATGAGGAAATAAAGCGAAAGTATAAGACAGGAATCATAACAGAAGTAGATAAGGGAGTAAAACACATAAGGATAACCAAATATTACCAAGGACAACCTGTAAGGATAAACGTAATAGAAGTAAATTCAGAGATTAACCCCGACCTTCAATTAACCCCAGCCATAGCATCAGAAACATTAGCAAATAAAGCATCAATAAGCAGCATAGCAAAGAAAAACAATTCAATAGTCGCAATCAACGGTACATTCTTTAAGCCTGCAACAGGCGTTCCCCTCGGGACTTTAATGATTAACAAGAAAATGTACACAGGGCCTATCTATAACAGAGTAGCAATGGGTATTTTTGACAATAAATACGATATGGCTCGAGTTCAGCTTGACGCGACTTTAAAATCAGGCTTACACAGTGTAAAAGTCGATAATATAAACCAGCCAAGAATGCTTTCGACTTACGTTATTGTCTATACAAGAGAATGGGGTAAATTTGCGCCGCCTTCGCCTAAATACGGAAAACAAATCGCTGTTAAAGATAACAAAGTTATAGAAGTTTCAACTTCTGCACTTGCAATACCCGAAGACGGTTTTGTAATAGTGGCTCCGGAAGCAAGGTTAAAAGATTTACTTGGGGCAAAAAACATTCGCTTTGATGTCGCAACACTTCCCGAGTGGCAGGGAGTTAATCACATAATAAGCGGCGGACCTTATCTTGTTAAGCACGGTGAAGTTTTTGTGGATATGACAGAACAAAAGCTTGCTTCAATCGGTGGCAGAAACCCAAGAAGCGCAATAGGCTATACCGCAGACAATAACTTGATTCTCGTTACAGTTGACGGAAGAGAAAGCAGCTCTGTGGGAATGACTTTAATGGAGCTTGCAAATTTTATGAAATCAATCGGTTGCATAAACGCAATGAACCTTGACGGCGGAGGTTCAACTGTTCTTTATGTCAACGGACAGGTTGTTAACCAGCCGCAGGTAAAAGGCGGAATTGCCCTTTCAAATGCACTTACTTTAAACAAAACCAACAGTGAGATTGGATACAAAGACTAATTAAGAGGACACGGAAAATTCCGAAATCTACAATTTCGAGAATTTTCCGTGTCCGACCTTAAGAAGGTAAAAGCCAAGCTATACTTGGTTAAAGGATAGCTTGGCTTTTACTGGACTATGGAGGTGCGAGAAAAATTTTCAATTTTTCCGCATTCTCTAATTCAAAACGCCCGACAGTTTTTCTGTCGGGCGTTCTTTTTTTAAGTTTATCAATCCGGCGATCTTAATTACAATAAACCGAGAACCTTTTTGTACCAGGAAAATGTTTCGATTTCCAGTCCGTTAAATGTTGTTTTTAAACATTGTTTTTTCAGGTAACTCTCGAATTCATCATTGAATCTTGACTTGGATTTTTTGATTTTTACATCATTAGTCGCTACGGTTTGCATAGATTTTCTCCTTACTATCTTAACCTATTTGTAATTATCTATATAAAATACGCAGAAAATGCGTTGAAACATGAACTTGGGAACACAGCTATTATAACATGAAGGTTGAATTAAATCTAGAGGTATAAAAACATGAAATAAAAAAAAATTGCTAGTTACTGCAAAAAAATACTGTAAATTTTTATAAAGCAAAATTGTTTTTTAAATATTAGTTTCTTTTAACTCTAAAAGCAAGCTCGCTTGGCGGATGTGTAAAGTCGCCTGCGGGCAAAAAGCCGTATTTTTCTTTAAGTCTGGTTATTAAATTATTTTTTTGCGGATCAAAATCGAAAAATAAACTTTCATAAATTATTACCCCGTCTTTGATGATAGGGGCATTTGAGTTTTGAAAAATGTCTGAATATTTTGCTACGAAATCTCTGTGGGCAACTGAATTAAGGGCAAGACAGTTGATTTCTTCCTGAACGGAATTTTGCCCGTCACCGTCTTTGGCATGTCCTGTCTCATGAAGGATTGCTTCTGATATTGCAAGAATTTCTTCCGTGGCTTGAGTGTTTTTATAGATTTCGTTTATTTTAATGGTGTTATTTTCAAAATCATATTGGGCGTGAGTGTTTGGCATGGAAAGAGTATCAAATTTTATTCTTGTATTAGATTTGTTTATGAATTCAAAGGCTTGTGCTCCGCTTTTAAAGGGCAAAATTGCACCTTGAGCTTGAACGTATTTTATGTTTTCCGTATCAAAATTTAAGTTTTTTAAATAATCAAGTGATTTTAAGATTACAGGGTCATTTGTCCATGAAAAATCTTGTGTTTTTTGCACGGGAGTTGACTTGACTAAAATATCTTTGGATGAAAAGTTTATATTTGAAAAATTACTAAACTTCCGATATTTTTGTTGCATCGGTAAGTTTTTAGGGTATTTGTACTTGTCGGGGCAGGCATGTACTTTCATGGAGAATCATCCTTTTGGGGGGAATTTTCAAATTATAGTATAAATTTGAAAAAAAAAGAGTCACCCAGATGGGTGACTCTTTTTTTTTCAAAAGTTCTAATTTTTATTTATGGATTTGATGATTTTTTCTATTTTAAACTTAAACTCGGGTATCTTATCCTTTATTGTTTTATAAATTATTTCGTAATCAACTCCAAAATAATCGTGAATTAATTTATCTCTCATTCCCGCAATTTGTTTAAAAGGGACATCGGGGTATTTACTTTTAATTTCTTCGGATAAATTTTTCACTGCTTCGCCTATAATTTCAAAGTTTCTCTCAACCGCATCAATTGTTTTTTCATCTTTTTTAAATACTTCAAAAGACATATTTTCTGTATATTTAAGTATTTTATTTACGGATGTTTGAATATCTTTTAGATAAAATAACGGATTTCTTTGCTTCATAAGTTTATTGCCTCTTTTAAAATGGTTTTTTTGATAAAACTTTTTAACCCATTTTTTGTTCCTAAATCAATTTTTTTACCGAATAAATTTTGTAAATATTCCTGCAAATCAATCATTTCAAACATGTCAATGACTTTTTGAAAATCTACAAGCAAATCAATATCGCTGTCTTGAGTTTGCTCACCTTTTGCGTATGAGCCGAAAAGTAAAAAACCTCGAACGTGATATTTTTCTTTCAAAAATTTCTCATTTTCTTTTATTTTATTTTTAATTTCTTCTAAAGAATAAACTTTTTTATTCATAATTTGCCTCTTTTAAGTATTGGAATTTTAACATATTTTTTGCTTTTTAGCAATTTTTTGAAATATATTAAAAATTTTGTACATTGGTATTGAATATAAAAAGGGGCGGACACTTCGTGTCCGCCCCTTTTTCAAGGATAAGTGTATATATTAATCTGAGCAGCCAAAGGCGATTGTTAGGTGTTCTTTAGGGTTAACTGCTGCAACTTTGTAGCCTTTAGGGTCAACAAGGTAAGCAACTTCGTCGCCGGTGGTTTGGAATAGTCCTGTAGCACCGCTGAAGGCTGTTCTTGCGAAGTCAACAGGTGCAACGATTGCTGCTTTTCCTGCATCTTGCAAGCTTCTGCCTGAGGCACGGAATTGTCCCTGGAAGATTTCGCCCGATGCGATACCGACTCCGTTGGAGACGCTTTCAAAAGCGTTACCCGCATTTGAAATCATACCGCCGATTGTTCTTCCTGTAGTACCGACAAGTGCACCTGCCCATGTAAATGGCATAGAAACAAGTCTTGCTACCGCATTTTGTGTTTTAGCGCAGTTAATCTGAGCGGTAAGAATTTGTCTTGGAAGGTCCGCACAGCAACCGCTGCAATCTTCGATAGTTGTGAAAGCAAGTTTCAGTGCACCTTTTTCGCATCCTGAAGGTCTTATAACTTCAACGATTTTACCGTTAACTCTTGAACCGCAAGGATAGCAGTGTCCGTTGATAGTTACTTCTTCAAGTGTTGTAGTGGCAAACTGTTGACCTACGTGAGAAGATTTTGCGTTGATTTCGTCTAGGAATTCCAATTTAAGTGTAGGAATTTTAACGATTTCTTCTTGTTCCATGTATGCTTTTTTAGGACAGCAAGGGTCTGCCGGTTTAGGGCAATCGCAGGCTGTTGCAGGGTTTGTGTCTAACCCCATAGCAATTCTTGTTGTTTGAAGCATATCTGCGATTTCTGCTCTTGAAGCGTCTTTACAAGGATTAATTGTATTAGGTGTTAAGCTGTTTTTAAGTATGCCTGTTTCAAGAGCTTTTGCGACGGGAATTTGTGCCCAGCTTGGAACCTTGTCACCGTCACAGTATTGGCTCAAGATTTGTTGAGCTTTGCAAGAGTCCATTTCACAGTTAATGCTGTGAGCCATTGCGGTAAGTGCTTCTACACGAGATACGTGGTTATTGGGTTTGAATTTGCAGCCGGGATATCCGCACATAATTCCTTCATCAACCGCTTTTGCGATTAAGGAATTAGCCCAGTGGCTTCTTGGAACGTCTTTGAAGATGTTTTTTGTAGGTAAGCTACTGCAATTCAAGTTGTAGCCTTTAACTATCATTGTTGCAAATTCTGCACGGGATACATCTTTGCAGGGTCTAAAGAGTCTGTCAGGGTAACCTACAACGACGTTATTCATTGCGAGTTTGTCTATCGGACAAGCTGCCCAGTAGTTTGACGGAACATCAGGAAATGCATCCACCAAAGGTGCAGCAGCACCTGTACATCCGCAGCTGCATTGAGTTCCTGCTATGTTTGGCTCAAAAGGGACGAATGATTTTTTTAATGCATCAATTGAATTGGAAGTTTGAATTTGAATAGGACAGCAGGAATTGTCCATTTTGCAACAGTTTCTGTCAACTATTGCACCGTTGTTCAAGCATCCGCATCCGCAGGCAGAAGGACCTATAAGCGGCATTGAATTACATCCGCAGCAAGGTGCTGCAGCTCCTGTAATAATAGGCATTCCGTCGCAGGTTAATGGAACTGCTGCGCCTGTCATTTGTCCGCAGCCGACGACCGATACGCCTGCTCTTGAAAGCGCAAGTGAATCACAGTTGTCAAACGCCCAGGCTGTTTCAGTTGAGTAAATTGCGTTTTTTTGCTCTCCCACGTAATTGTTGTCGCCGTAAATTGCGTTAGGGTAAGCGTAAACTTGTTTCATGTCCAAATCAGCACAACTTGTGTTTGGACATGTCGCACATGCCGGAGTTGCGGGTTTGGCGCAAGGGTCACAGCATGGATCGCATGACTTTTTGCATGGGTCACAATCACACGGATTACATTTGCACGGGTTGCATTTGCATTTGTCGCAGCAAGAGTTGCAAGGTGTTGCACAAGCGCATGGCGGCGAGGCACAACTTGGAGTGCTGCTGCATGGACAAGCTGCCATTGCCGTATTTATAGAACACGTTGCTATTCCGACGGCAATCGCAGCTGCCATAGTAAGTTTTTTAATCGTCATTTTTACCTCCTTGTGTTTTTTTAAGATTTAATCAAAAATCTTGTGCTTTTAATCTAAAAAACAAACTTGTTAAATGATTATGTATTCTAAATACAATATGAAACATTGCCAAAAACGGTTATCCGCCTGGGCTATTTGAAAAGTGAGAGGCGAAGGGTGAGAAGTGAAGGGTGAGAGGTGAGAGGTGAGGGGTGAGGGGTGAAGAGGATTAAAAGTCGAAAAGTCGAACAGTCGAATAATTTATAAGAAGATAAGATGAGTAGATGCGTGGATGCGTGGGTTATCCTACTACGCCTCTTGGCATCTTCGCCTCTTGTCCCCTGTTTTAACATTTCTATTCACCATTTACCCCTAACTAGCAATTATTTTTTGTTTGGATTATGATACTACTATGAATGTAGAACAAGAGACAAAAATGCAAATCGGTATCCCCAGGGCAATGTCATTTTACACTAATTATCCGTTTTTGTACGGGTTTTTAACAGAACTTGGCATTGAAATAGTTTTATCTGATAAAACAACAAAAAAAACCCTCGCAAAAGGATCTTCACTTGTTGTAAGCGAAACGTGTTTGCCTGTAAAAGTCTATGTGGGACATATTTTAAACTTAATAGATAAAGGTGTTGATAAAATTTTTGTTCCTTCTTTTCAATCTATTGCTCCTAAAATTTATAATTGCTCCAAAATAAGAGGGCTTCCAGATTTAATAAGAAATGTTGTAAAAAAAGATTTTCAAATGATTGAAGCTACACTTGATAAATCAGAAAAAAATCAAGGATTTTACGAATTTTTAAAAGAAATTGTCGGACCGTTTGGAATAACCGACGAAAAAAGAATTAAAAAGGCATCAAAGGCAGGGTGGAAAGTTTATAACAATTTTAAAATCATGTCACGCTCGGGTATGAGCTATAAACAGGCTATGAATTATGCGCTTCAGGGAAAAGTTTTTATTTCACAGGAAACAAGAGAATATCCGATTTCAGTTGCACTTGTGTCGCACCCTTATAATATTTATGATGAACAAATTTCCATGAGGATTTTTGATAAGCTTAATGATATGGACGTTAAGGTTTACAGCGCAAATGAGCTTACACCGGAACAGATGCAGGAAGGCATAAATGCGCTTAATCAAAGGCTTTACTGGGCAAACGAGTACGAAATGACGGGCTGTGCGGGGCATTATCTTAAAGATAACAAAATAGACGGAATTATAAATTTAACGGCTTTTGGCTGCGGTCCGGATTCTTTAATGATAGAAAGAATTAACAGAAAGGCCAAAAAGTTTAATAAACCCATTTTAAATTTAACAATAGACGAACACACAGGCGAAGCCGGTTTTGTAACAAGGCTTGAAGCTTTTGTTGATATGCTTTACCGCAAAAAAAGAGCAAAAATTATTAATAAAATCAAGCTTTCTGAAGATGAATATATTCCTAATACAAATTTTATAAAAATCAAAGAAACCGAAAAATCTCAGGATTTAATTTTTGACGGCGATTTTGTATAACTTTTTTGTAAACTTTTTCACTTTTTTTGTTCAATGCGTTAAAATACATTTATGAAGAAAAAAGTTATTGCATATCTGCACACTCATTGGGACAGGGAATGGTACAGAGAGTTTGAAGTTTTCAGGCTTCGCCTTTTGAGAGTCTTTGACAATGTTTTGGCCTTACTGGAAAAAGGCAAAATCCCTTCCTTTTATTTTGACGGACAAACAGCAGCCCTTGAAGATTACCTTGAACTGAATCCCGAAAAAGAAAAACTTGTGCGCAAATTAATTGAGCAAAAAAAACTTTTTATTGGACCTTTTTATACTCTCGTTGATGAATTTTTAACCGACCAAAGATGTTTTAAGAAAAATCTTGAAATAGGTTTGAAATACGCTAAAAATTTAGGCTGCAAAGATTTTTTGGGGTATTTTGCAGATACTTTCGGACACAGCCAAAACATCCCGACAATTTTAGAAGAGTTTGGAATAGATAAAGCTGTCGTGTGGCGAGGTTGTCCCGATGAAATCCCTTCAGAATTTATCTTTAACGGAGTTAAAACCGTAAACCTCGTGCGAGGCTATTTTAACGATATTTTCTCAACTAATTTAAGCATTAAAGAAAAAGGCGATTTTATCCAAAGCCATTTGGATAAAATCGCCCAAAAATCTTCCGATGTCCTTTTAATGCCAATCGGTGCAGACCATTTGGGGTTGGAAAGCGACATTTTAGAGCAGATTAAGGAAGTAAATAAACTTTTAAAAGATTATGAAATTGTACTTTCATCACCTTTTGAGTATTTCAGGTTGGTAAAAGACAATTTTAAATTTAAATACGAAGGTGAGCTCAGGAATAATTCCCAAACATTTATTTTGCAAGGGTGTTATTCGGCAAGGATGAAGCTTAAGCAATACAATGTAAAATGCTCTTATATGCTAAACCTTGCAAATAAATTTCAAAAATTTGCTCAGGGTAAATACAAAACAAAGTCTTATGATAATATAATCGAATATGCTTATAAATTATTGTTGCAAAATCAGGCCCACGACGGAATTTGCGGGTGCTCAACAGATAAAGTTCATGCAGAAAACATAATTCGATACGAGAAAATTCTGCAAATTGCAGAAACAATAATTGAAGAGTTAAAATTTAAAACAGGCGAACCTTCTTTGATTGTAAACCTTTCAACAGTTAATTTTGAAGGGGTTGTACAGTTTGAATCTTGTGTAAAATTGCCTGAAAATGATTGTCAAATTATCGGGATAAGAAAAGGATTTTCAAGCGACTTTTTACAGAATATTCATAAAATCCCAGTGACAGAAGATTATACAAACATTTACACGTATTTAACCGAAGTTGAGTGCAAGGAGCCTTCAAAGCTTCTTTCAAAACCTCATAAATTATACCCTAAAATATTTTACCCCCTTGACTTAGCGGTTTCCGATACAAAACTTGAAAATGATAATATTTCTTTGACTATAAAAAACGGCAAAATTATTGTTGAGGATAAAAAAACAGACAAGATTTACAAGGATTTTATAAAATTTGTTGACTTTAAAGATAAAGGAGACAGTTATAATTTTGGCCCTGTGATAAATGATAAAGGTCTTGAAAGCATTATAATTTCCTCAAAAATTTTAAGAAAAGGCAAACTTCAATGTGCGCTTTTGGTGAAATTTAAGATAGGAACAACAATTTTAAATACAGAAATTTCACTAAATAAGGGGTCAAAACTGCTTAATTTTAAAATTCTTTGGAATAACAAAATTAAGAATCATCTGCTTCAGCTAAGTTTTAACCTGCTTGAGCCGATAAAAGAAACTTATTCGGAGGATATGAATTTTCTTATCAGAAGGGAGTTTGATCCCGACTATGATATAAGAAAAAATCTTCCAAAAACAAAAGGCATCGAGGCTAAAACAAATACTGCCCCTATGCAAAGATATGTTTGGGCACAAGGGTTTGAAGTCGTTACAAAAGGGCTTTGCGAGTATGAGGTTAAAAAGAATTTTCTTTTAATAACTCTGCTTCGAGCTATCGGTATGATTTCTAATCCTAAAAACCCTGCAAGAACAACTCCTGCAGGCCCGCCGCTTGAAGTTTTTGACTCGCAGCAGCTTGGCGAAAATATAGCAGAATTTGCAATAGGATTCGGTGATAAAGAAAACTGGCACGACTTGGTTGAAGAAATTTATCCGAAGATAATTATAAACAAAATTTAAAAATGTCAAAATTTCAGGCAATTTTAATTTTCAGCTGATTTTATATTGATATGAAAATTACATCAAAAAATTTTTCAAACAACATCCAAGTTTCTTTTCAGTCAAGAAATCGTGAACTTCGTTTGGCTGAAACAGTCATGAGAAAAGTTAATAATGAATTTCCAAGAGTTTCACCCGATTACTTAAACCGAATTTTTGTTAGGCATAATCGCATTAGTTCTGCTTGGTTAAATGCAAAAAAAAGTTTATTGTGTCAATATCGACAAATTTTAGCTCAATCATGTAATGATCCGGAGGTTTTAGTCAGCTACGTTAAAAATGCAAAAGTAGGAAATTGCGGAGAATCTGCAATTTTATCAAAAATGGCTCTTGATTTAAACGGAGTGGATAGAGTAAAAATTTTTAATTTAACTGAATTTATAAAAAATGGGGAAAACCTAACACTTAAAGATGTAGATCATAGTATCGTTGTGGTAAATATGGACAAATCTGCTATCTTGAATGATTATAAAACATTTGGCAAAAAGGCTTATGTGGTTGACTCTTGGATGGGTATTGTAGGTTACGTTTCAGATGTTTTTGAACAATATATGAAAATTTTTAATTTACGAAATAATTTGGGTGTTTTTCCTAAGTCTAATACCAACAGCGATTTGAGTGAATTGGCTCAAATATTTGCTCCGAATTTAAAAATAAGAAAAGAGGAGTTGAAATTTATTTAAATTGTTTTTAATAAAATACGGCGGGATTTCGTTTACGAAACCCCGCCGTATTTTATTATGGTTTTGTCGGACTTTGTTAGTCCGATTAACAGTTCATCGTTCACTGCTCACAGTTCACTATTGGTACAGAGGTGCCAATTTAGCTTCCTGTTGAGGAATTTTGCCTTCTTCAATCGGCAGATAGACTCTGTAGTCGATTACTTCAAAGCAGTTATCGATTGATTCGACCGATTTGAGGTAATCTTCATCGATTGAATTGTTTTCAATCATATCGGCGATTTTTTCAAATCTTTCGACGTGTTCTCTGAATCTGTCTGTCGCATAGTCCTTAGCCTGCCATGTTGTAATCAAAAACGGCCAGTCTGAACTTTGCAGAAGCAGGTTTTCTCTTGCAAGCTGGTTGAGAGCTCTGAAAAGAAGTTTGTCTTGAGGAATTTGTTCGTATTTGGAAACAACTTCCATAATTCTTTTTTCGCAAGAGTGTATAATAGGCCACATCCATTCTGTCAAATGGTTTTGCCATACCCAGAAGTGTCCGCCCTGTCCCCATGAGCTTTCAGGAATTTGAATTGCCTCTGTCGGAGGATGTTCTCTTATGTATTCACAAGCGGTGCATCTTTCGACTTCTGGAACGTAAGTTGAAAACTTCTTGATAACCTGTTTAATGAATTCAACACCTTCAAACCACCAGTGGCCGAACAATTCCGTATCAAACGAAACCATTACAAGTCCTTCTTTACCTGTTGCAAGTTTGTAGTCATTTAGCAAGTGGTAAATTAAAGTTGTGTAGTGGTCTGAATTTTCATTAACTTTATTCAGCGCAAGCACAGGATCATAGAGCATTTTGTCGCCCAAATCGGTTGTCGGAGAAGTTATTCTCCAGTAGTGAGCACCGGACTTATCGTCTTTTTTGTGGAATTCTCTGAAACATCCGTCGCCCGGGTATCCGTCGGCAGCTGACCAAACCTGATATCCTGCTCTGTCGTTTCTTCCCATAACCGCAACTTGTGCATCCGGAAGCCAGTAAGCTGAATATGTGTCGTAGCCTGTCGCTTCTCTTTCAGGCAAAGGAATGTATTCAATATTTCCGTAAACCCCTATAACTCTGCGGTTTCCGATTGAATTTCCGCCTTCGATTACGTGAGATTCGGTAAAAAAGTATTCAATATCGTTGTTTTGAAGAATAACTTCAATCGCGGGACGCCATTTCTTTTCTCCGTCTTTTCCTACGTATTCATAACCTTGTCTGTAAGCACATTCAGGCAGCCAAGCTCCGCAAGGCTGTTGACCGAAAAGTCTTTTTGTTGTGTCTGAACCGATTTTGAACTGTGCGTTCAGGTTTGTGTCTGTTTCAAACAAAGGTGAAAACCCGTGTGTAGCACCTGAAGTTGTTATTTCTATACAACCCAGGTCCTGATATTTTTTGAAAGTTCCTATCAAATCCATTTTGTATCTGTTAACATAAGTGTCTTTGATGTGGTTAAACCAGTCAAAATAGTATTTTGCAAGGTATTTTAAGTGCTGGGAATGAGCAACGTTAGGGTCGGGATATCTTTTCAAATCCTTGGCTACCGCTTCTATTCTGTTGTCTAAAAATTTTATGAAGCCTTGCTGAAGGTGGTCGTCATTTAACTGTTCGGCAAGAATCGGTGTGATTCCGACGGTTAATTTTGCCTTGATTCCTTCATCATAAAGTTCTGCTATTGCGTTCAATAGCGGGATATAAGTTTCAGCCATACACTCATATAAGTTTTCTTCCCCGAAAGGCCACATTCCGGCTTTTCTGTAATAGGGGAGGTGGCTGTGTAACATAAATACAAATTGTCCTACTGACATTTCTGCCTCCTTTTTGGTTGATGGGGTGAATGGGTGAAAGGCTGAAAGGTTAAAATTTTGCTTCGCAAAAAATTTCTTATTTACTCATTAACCTATTCACTTATTCACTTATTAATTATCCTACAATCTTGTATAACATTTATATAGCACAATTGGTTAAAAATTATAATCCTTTTGGACTAATTCTTTAGAATAATGTTACAAATGTTAAAGAAAAGTTGAGTGGGAATTTAACTTAATGAGTTTACGAAAAAAGTTCCTTTTTCCTGTAAACTCCTATGTCCGGTTTCAAACCCTGCCACCGGCTAATCCGCAGCTGGCAGGGTTTTTACACTTCTGAGGTCACATGCGGGAAAGTCTCGATTTTCCGAAAATCGGACTTTCCCGCATGCTCTAATATTAAGTTTTTGTTTAATCCGCTGTTGCTGTTATAATTGGAATATGAAAATTTTGGGAATAGATCCGGGAATGGCGATAGTCGGCTACTGTGTCATTGAATTTGACGGCAGAAATGTTGAGTTGCTTAATTCAGGCTCGATTAAAACTTCTAAAAATAATACCGAATCCCAGCGTCTTTTGGAAATTTTTGAAGATATAAATACTGTTATTCAAAGGTATAATCCTGATATTGCCTCTGTGGAAAAGCTTTTTTTCTTTAAAAACCACAAAACCGTTATGCCTGTTGCTGCGGCAAGGGGTGTTATTATGATGGCGCTGGAAAAATGCGGGGTTGAAGTTTTTGAATACACTCCTATGGAAGTAAAGCAAACTTTAACAGGCTATGGCAGGGCGGACAAAAAAGAAGTCGAACAAATGGTTAAAATTGCTTTTAACGGACAGACTTTGCCAAAACTTGATGATACAATAGATTCCATGGCGATTGCAATTTGCCATGCCAGAAACTATAATTGTAAAAAACTTTTAAAAGTTTAACGGAGGAAAAAATGAATCCATTATTAATGAAACAAACTGCGATTTTAAGTGCGATTTTAGGCGGAATTTTAGGGGTTTTAACCTTAATTCCCTTTGTAAGAAACTTTTCGTTTATGATTTTAATCCTGTGTATCTCGGCGGTGGTTATTGTCTATATGAAAAGACACGAACTTATCGGAATAATCGATTTGAGAGAAGGCGCACTTTTAGGGGCGATTATCGGATTTGTTTCGTTTATAGCTTTTTCGGTTGTGTTTATTCCGCTTGTAACGATTGTCGGCTGGATTTTTAAGGGCTATTACACTTACGGAATTTCTTATATGCTGAAAGTTTCGGGATTTTTTGTCCTAGTAATGCTTATAATTTTCCTTGCGATTTTAAGTGCTTTAATGAACGCATTTGCAGGGCTTGTAACGGCTTATGTTTATGAAGTTCTGCTCGGAATTAAAAAAGAAGAAAAAGAAAAAGAAAGCATAGAATTTGAGATTAAAGAGTAGGGGTAAAGGGTTAAATGGCAGGATTTGAATCAAAAATAAAGACAATAGAATGGGCGGATAATTGTTCCCGTATGGTTGACCAGACGGTTGTGCCGTATGAGTTTAAGTATGTTGACATTAAAACAGGTCAGCAAATGTATGATGCGATTCAGACGATGGTAGTGCGCGGGGCGCCTGCAATCGGGATTGCAGGCGCCCATGGGGTTGCTTTGTACGCACAGGAATTGGCGGGCAAAAATCTAAAAAGAGAAGAATTTATTTCAAAATTAATTGAAGGTTCAAAATATCTTGCAAGCTCTCGCCCTACGGCGGTTAATTTACGCTGGGCGATTGAAAAACAGCTTGAACTTGTAAAATCATGTCGTTGCGAGGAAGAGCAAAGCGATGACGAAGCAATCCAAAAAATTGTTAAAAAACTTATTCAAAACGGTGTCAAACTTGAAAACGAAGACATTGAAATAAATAAAAAAATAGGTGATTTCGGGGCGCAGGTCGTGCCAAAAGGCGCAACAATTTTAACCCACTGTAATGCAGGCGCGCTTGCCACCGTAGGCTACGGTACTGCTCTGGGCGTTGTTCGCTCAGCTTATGCCACAGACAACACAATTCAGGTTTTTGCTGATGAAACAAGACCGCGCCAACAGGGGGCAAGGATTACCACTTTTGAACTTGTTATGGACAAAATTCCCGTAACTCTTATAACAGACGGAATGTGCTCTTATTTTATGAAAAAGGGAATGATTGATATGGTTGTGGTTGGTGCCGACAGAATTGCCGCAAATGGCGATACAGCAAATAAAATAGGGACTTACACGGTTGCTATTGCCGCAAATTACCATAATATCCCTTTTTATATTGCTGCACCTTTATCCACAATAGACATAAGCATAAAATCGGGAGAAGAAATCCCCATAGAAGAGCGCGACCATGAAGAAGTTACACATATAAACGGCAAAAGCATTTGTGCCGAAGGGACAAGAGTTATAAATCCCGCTTTTGACGTAACTCCAAATGAGCTTATAACAGGAATTATAACAGAAGTCGGAATCTTAAAAACAGATTATAAAATTTCTATTGCAAAAGCTTTTAAAAAATAACATTCGACAAACAATTAATAAGAAAAGAGTAGTTTTATGAAGTATTTGATAATGTTTTTTTCAGTTTTATTTATGTTGAATAATGCCGTTTTTGCTATACAAAGTACTATTAATCCGGAAATGTTGACCATAAGTGATTCTATAAACTATGAAAAAATTAATAGTTTAAGTACTAAACTTTTTAAGAATATTGAAACTTCAATAAACACAGATATTTACCCATATAAATACGATAATTTTCCGCTTCTTGAAAAAAAATGGTATCAAAGTACCGAATATTATTATTATGTGAGTTGCGAAGATGTTGAATTAATTTTTAATAAAAAAACGAAAGATTTAGAATATATTTCTTTTCCTCAAAAAGGTTATCCAAAGTGTTTTATTATTTATGAATATCCATCAGGCAACTTAAAAATGGTCAAAATAGGGTTTTCTAAAAATGAAATTTATATTTTTAATTCAAACGGCAAATTTGTTGATTTTAAAACATACGTTGATGATGTAAATCAAAAAATAAAATCGAATTGGATTGCTCCGAAAAATGTTAAAAATACAGGATTGATAGTACTTTTAACTATTAATAGGAAAGGGCAACTTGAGAATTATAAAATAGTGCAACCATCCGGCTCAAAAGATTTTGATGATAGCGGAATTAGAGCTATTTTGCAGTCAGTACCGTTTAAGCCAATTCCTGAAAGTTACCCCATTAAAACTATATATATTAATTTTATTTTTATCGTTGAAGATGCACGTTATAAATTTCCCTACCAAAATAATCGATAATTGTATGGTATAATTTTTGAAAAGGACGGAATTAATGAAAAATAAAGCGTCAGATTATTACAAACAGGGAAATTCCTGCTCGGAAAGTATTATAAAAGCGGCAGTTGACGCAGGGCTTTGCGATGAGAGCCTGTTGTCTGTTGCAAGCGCATTTTCAGGCGGAATGTCATCAGGCTGTCTTTGCGGTGCTGTTGCAGGTTCTCAAATGGTTTTGGGGCATAATTTCGGCAAGAGAAATTCAAAAAACAACCAAGAAATTGCCCGCCAAAAAGCAAAAGAATTTATCGAAGAATTCAAAAAAAACAGGAAGGCAACCTGTTGTAAGGTTTTAACCGCGGGGCTTGACCCTGTCCAAAGAAAACAAAATTGCACTTCTTTGGTAGAAGAATGTGCTCAGATACTAGAAAAGATGATAAAACTAAATACGTCATCCTGAACTTGTTTCAGGATCTATTCAGCGCAGTAAGCTGGTAAGATGCTGAAATAAATTCAGCATGACATAATAAGTGAGAGGTAAAAATGATTAATATTATTGCTGTTTTTTTAGGCGGTGGGCTCGGTTCTTTAGCCCGTTATTTTATGAGCATTTTGCTTAGAGTTTACAGTATGGACTTCCCGTTTGCGACTTTAGCTGTGAATATGCTTGGATGTTTTATCTTGGGGCTTGTGGTTGCGCTTTTTTGGGAAAATACTAATATTCACGAAGGCTTTAAATTGGCTCTTACGGTCGGTTTTTGCGGCGGATTTACAACATTCAGCACTTTTTCGGGCGAAGTTTTTGCCCTAATTAAGCAAGGCGATTATATGCTTGCTTTTATTTATGTGATAATAAGTGTAATTATCTGCCTTTTGGCAACAATTCTGGGGGCATTTTTAGCAAGGTATGTCTGATTTTAAATTTAGAAAAAGAGTTTTATTTATCGGAATTCCCGATATGGCTTATGTTTGTCTTGACGGGCTTAAGGCTGCAGGGGTTAATATCGTAGGTGCTTTTGGCGCAAAAAAAGACCATAATACTTATGAATCTTTTAAATATTTTGCAAACAGCAGAAATGTGAATTTTATTGAATACGATAATTTAAAAGATGAAGAATTTATCGCAAAAATTAAGGAGTTAAAACCCGATGTTGCGGTTGTTTGTTCTTTTAACTACAAAATCCCAAAAGTTTTGCTCGATGCTGTGCCGGGCGGTTTTATTAACATTCATCCTTCGCTTTTGCCCAAATACAGAGGCGGCAACCCTTATTCGCCGGTAATAATGAACGACGAAAAAGTTACAGGCGTTACCATTCATTTTATGGAAGAAAATTTTGATACGGGTGACATAATTTCTCAAAAGCAAACTCTCGTTACTCCTAAAGAAACTATGGGGACTCTTTTTAACAGGTTAAACCTTTTGGGCTTAGAGATGCTTTTGCAGGCTTTGCGCGATTTTGAAAAAGGAAATTTGCCCAGACAAAAACAGCCTAAGGGGGAATTTCCCGTCGGGAATTTGCTTTCAGATGCAGAACTTTTTATTGATTTTAATAAGTCCGCCTCAGAAATTGAACGTTTTATAAGGGCTCTAAATCCGTTTTTTAACGCTTCTACTATGTTCAGAAATACTTTTGTCAAAATATTTTCCGCCGATGCAACAGATTTTGATGCAGTATCGCAAAGTCCTGTCGGAACTATCGAAAAAATAAAAGATGATAAATTTTTCATTAAAACTTCAAGCGGGCTTATTTCGCCCAAAGTTTTGCAGTTCGGAAGTTTTTTTGTTTCCGATTCAAAAGATTTTATCAAAATATTAAACCTTAAAGAAGGAGAAAAATTTGGATAAACTGAATTTTCTCACAGCCGGAATCCCTTTAAGGACAGAGCCTAAAGACTATGAAAATGCTTTCAGAGTCTTAAATGAAATGAACCTTGACGGAATGGAGCTTGAATTTGTTCACGGTGTCAGGATGAGCGATGAAAGCCAAAAAACCGTAAAAAAAGTGTCAAAAGATTTTGTGATAACAGCTCACGGTCCTTATTATATTAACCTTAATTCCAGAGAACAAGAAAAAATCGATGCAAGTGTCGTAAGAATTATTGACACAGCACTTATGGCAAATAAAGTCGGGGCTTACAGCATAACGTATCACGCAGCGTTTTATATGGGAAACGACAAAGAAGTCGTTTTTAAAAGAGTCGTCGAACAGACAAAAAGAATTATTGATGTTATTGAGAAGGAAAGCGCAAAGGTTTGGATTCGCCCTGAAACCACAGGAAAAAGCACCCAGTGGGGCGATTTAGACGAGGTAATAAGGCTTTCAAAAGAGTTTGAGCAGGTTTT
>DAOQAU010000026.1:0-22041 GCA_035354275.1 Candidatus Gastranaerophilaceae bacterium | reverse complement strand
GCCGGCTGCGGGATAGCCGGCGGCAAGGATGAAAGCCGGACAAGGGAGATTGCGAGAAAAATTTTAATTTTTCCGCAAGCTCGTGACAAAACTATAAGGGGAAGAAATGCAAAAAGTTTTGGACAGGACTAAAAAACAAAACAACGAAATAAAAAAAATCACTTCTATAGACTTTAACTGTGATTTGGCGCAAGGATTTGGAATCTACAGAAATGACAAAGAATTTGACCTGCTCGATTGGGTAAGCTCTGTAAATATTTCAACAGGTTTTCATGCCGGAGATCCGCTTAACATAAAAAACGCACTTTTAAAAGCAAAAGAGAAAAACATTGTAATCGGAGCACACATAGGCTTTAGAGATATTGAAGGCTTTGGCCACAGAATGATGAATTTATCCGAAGAAGAAATTGAAGCAACGGTTGTTTATCAAGTCGGTGCGATTATGTCTTTTGCAAAAGCTTACGGACTTGAAGTTGAACATGTAAGGCCCCATGGGGCAATGTATAAACTTGCCGGAGAAAATTTTTCCTTTGCCTGCGCGGTTGCAAGAGCAATTAAAAAATGTTCCCAATGGCTTGTTTATTACGGTGCAGCCGGAGATATTACCGAAAAAGTAGGCGAATTTATTAAAATTCCTGTTGCACACGAAATACGGCTTGACAGAAATTATAATGTTAACGGTTCAATAGACTATTCAACAGATGGAATTATAAATACTGAATTTTCAATCAGAAGGCTTCAAAATCTTTTAAAAGCTTCTCAAATTGACAACAACAAAAACGGACAGACAGTTATAAAAGCTGATACAATACACTTTTCAAGCAGGGTTGCAAACTCTATTGAACTTTTAAAAAGAGCAAACGAAATTATCGAGCCGATACCGGTAAATTACAACAAAGTAAAAGACTCCGGCTGGGTATAGAAAACGAAAGGCGAAACGTGAAAAATTTTTTATCAAAAGACATTAAAGATATAAAAATGCCAAAAGATGCAGTATGGCTTTTGCCAGGGCTGCAGGTTAAAAGATGGTTTGCGATGATATTTTTCGGATCTCTTTTAATCCTTTTAGGCACATTGATAATATTTAACATGCGCCCTGTATTTTACACCATGGAATTTATAAGAAAAATTGCAACTACCATAAATTCTGCATTAATAGGAGTTATAGTAGCTTTGATAGGTGTGATTGTCTTTTTCAAAGGCTGGCAAAAAACAAATTTGTCAATTTTAGATTTACATAACGGAAAAGAAACCGGAACAATTCTTGAAGCACTTTACAGAAGAAGGAAACTTAACCGAGGGCCTAAAATTGTTGCAGTAGGCGGCGGAACAGGTCTTTCTATGTTGCTCAAAGGCATTAAAAGAATAACAAATAATATAACCGCAATAGTTACTGTAGGAGATGACGGCGGAAGCTCAGGAAGATTAAGAGAAGAAATGGGCGTTTTACCTCCCGGTGACATAAGAAACTGTATCGCAGCACTTGCCGATGACGAAGATTTGGTTACAAAACTTTTTCAATACCGCTTTAAAACAGGCGAAGGACTTGAAGGACACAGTTTCGGAAACTTATTTTTAAGTGCGCTTTGCTCTATCACAGGCGATATGGTAAGAGCGGTTAAAGAATCTTCCAACGTTCTTTCAATAAGAGGCAGAGTTCTTCCTTCAACACTTGATGATATGAAGCTTGTTGCTGAAATGGAAGACGGAAGAATTATAAGAGGCGAATCCAATATTCCCGAAGCGCACGGCAAAATTAAAAGACTTTTTACCGACCCTGAAAATTGCAGGGCACTTGATGATGCAATTTTAGCCATAAAAGAGGCGGATTTGATAATTTTAGGGCCGGGAAGCCTTTATACAAGCGTAATTCCAAATTTGCTTATAAATGAAATAGCCCAAGAAATTATTCTTTCAAACGCAAAAAAAATATATGTCTGCAACATCATGACACAGCCCGGTGAAACTGATGATTACAGTGTTTCAACACATATAAACGCAATAGTAAGCCACGCCGGAAATAAAAAAATCATGGATGCTGTTCTGGTAAATGACAGCCTGCCTCAAAATCTTGCCGGAAAATACGAAGCGGCAAACTCATTCCCCGTTAAACTGGACGCCGAAAACGTAAAAAAATCAGGCATCAAAATTGTTTCAAAACGTCTTATAGAAGAAAACAAAGAAGGACTTGTAAGACACAGCTCTTACAGAGTTGCAAGGGCAATTTATCACTGGTACCGCAAACAGCAAAAAAACGAAAAAGGCTCTTTATTCAGCAACAATAAAGAAGTTCAAAACGTATGAAAAAAATAAGCGTAAACACAATTAAAAACCTTAAAAAAGACGGTCAAAAAATAACCGCCCTAACAGCTTACGATTATTCTACCGCCAAATACCTTGACGAAAGCGGCATAGATATAATCATGGTGGGCGATTCTCTTGCTATGGTTGCCTTGGGATATGAAACCACCCATTCTATCGGAATGGAAGAAATGCTGATTTTCACAAAGGCTGTGGCAAGAGGCTCAAAAAGAGCTATGGTAATAGCGGACATGCCCTTTATGAGTTATCATACCGACCTCGCAACGGCAGTTAAAAACACTGGGGAGATGATTAGAGCAGGCGCAAAAGCGGTAAAAATAGAAGGGTATCGTGATTATATTCTGGAAGTTATTAAAAGATGCACTCAATCGGGAATTCCTGTTATGGGACATTTGGGTTTCACCCCGCAATTTTTAAATACAATCGGAGGATACAATATTCAGGGAAAAACTTTTGACAAAACATTAGAAATCCTTGAGCAGGCAAAACAGCTTGAAAAGGCGGGTGCTTTTGCGATTGTCTTAGAAATGGTTCCCGAAGAAAGCGCAAAATACATAACCGATAACCTGAATGTCCCTACAATAGGAATCGGTGCCGGCAGATATTGTTCAGGGCAAATTTTGGTTTCAGACGATATTTTTGGCAAGTTTTGCGATTTTACTCCAAAATTTGCCCGCAAATACGGTGAGTTGAGCCTTTTGATAAAAAACTGTGCCACACAGTACATTAAAGATGTGCAAAGCGGCAATTTCCCTTCAAAAGAAGAGGTTTTTAAACTTTCAGAAGAAGAACAAAAACAACTTGAAATTCATTCAGGGACTTATAAATGTTAGAAAAAGAAATTTCTCAGGTCAGAGAAAAAATTTCAAAATGGAAAAAAGAAGGTTTAAAAGTCGGTTTTGTGCCGACTATGGGTGCGTTGCACGAAGGGCATTTGAGCCTGATTAAAAAAAGTGTCCAAACATGTGACAAAACGGTTGTTTCTATTTTTGTAAATCCTGCCCAATTCGGACCTTGCGAAGATTTAGACAAATACCCCAAAACCCTAATGGAAGATTTAGAATTATGCAAAAAAGCTCATGTAGATTTGGTTTTTGCCCCAAGTGTCGAAGAAATGTATCCGCAAGAAAATAAAATTTCAAACGATTTTTTCACTTATGTTATTCCGCCTTATTTTTATGTCGATAAGCTTTGCGGGAAAACCCGTACAGGACATTTTGACGGGGTTTGTACTGTTGTTACAAAACTTTTTAATATAATTCAGCCCGATTTTGCATTTTTCGGTCAAAAAGATTTTCAGCAACTTGTTATTATCAAAAAAATGGTGCAAGATTTAAACATCCCGACTAAAATTGTGTCTTGTCCTATTATTCGTGATGAAAGCGGACTTGCACTGAGTTCAAGAAACAAATATTTATCACAAGAAGGCAAAAAACAGGCTCTTGTACTAAACAAAATCTTAAATAACATAAGGGCATGTTATAATAAAGGAATAAAAGATATTAATGCGCTAAAAGAAACTGCTTTTGAATTTTTGAACGAACATCACGAACTTGAATACCTTGAATTTGTTGATAAAGAAACTCTTAAAGAAAAACCAACGGCAGACGATAATACTGTTGTACTGATTGCCGCAAAAGTTGATAAAATGAGGGGGGTAAATGACTCCCAATCAAATGTTAATATACAAAATAATAGTGTGAGGGGGGTAAATGACTCTCAATCAAATGTTAATATACAAAATAATAGTGTGAGGTTGATTGACAATTGTTTTATAAATTAGGAAGAAAATTTTTTGAAATATTTATAAACATTATCCAAATGACTCGGGTATTTTTAGTTTTTTGGTGCTTTTTCATAATTTTATACTGGATTTTGCAAATAGCTCAGGTCAAATTTATTGAAAATTTTGCAATGTTTTTTGAACCGATAAAAGAAGTTGTCCATGTCTTTTATAACAGAGATGTTATCATTGACCAAGTGAGTGTAGATTTTTCTTTCCTTTATGCAACTTTTTTCCTTCTGCTTGTGGCATGGGGTTTGAAATTTTTTGCCGAATTTATTGAAAATACTCAAAAAAAATATGACGAAATACACGATTTCTTTAAAGAAAAAAACGAACAAGTACTTAATGCCCAACTGGATTTAGAAAATAAATTATCCGAAAAAAAGAAAAAAAGTTTTTTAATCCTTGCCTCTTTTCAGGCAAAAAACCTCAAAAAAGACAGCTTTTTTGACAGAAACGTCGATGTGGGGGTAGAAGATAAAGAAAAAATAGCCCTGAATTTATTTTGCTCCAATTTTGCACAATCAATAAATTGCCAACAAAAAAAAACAGGCAAAAATGTTTTAATGTATTTCAGCGATTTTGAGGACATAAATAAAGTAATTGCAAATTTTGAAAAAGTTTTTGAAAAATTAAAAACAGAGTTTAAAGAACAAAATTGGTCAATAGATTTCACTGCCGGTATTGAAGCCTACTTGGAACAATCCGAAATTAACGAAAAAGTAAACCTTTTGGAAAAATTAATAAGGTTAAATTTAAAAAACGAAATCCTTTGTTTAAGCGGTTTCAAACAGAGATATCTGGTAATCAACAAACCCGAATACGAATTTTCATGCAAGGGGATATACGATATTAACGGTCATCAGGAAGTTTTCTGTCTTATAAACAAAAATAAAATCAGAAGAATTTAAAGTTATATTCATAATTAGGAAAAAAAATAAAATTATATTATAATTAAGAAAAAAGCGGGAGAAAATATGCAACAACAAAAAATAGCAGTCATCGGATGCGGACTTTGGGGAAGAAACATTGTAAGAAATTTTTATAATCTTAATGTTTTAGATACTGTCTGCGACATAGACGAAGAAAATTTAAACAAAGTTCAACAAGATTATGAGGGCGTAAAAATAAGCCGCGACTTTAACGAAATTTTAAAAAATCCGGAAATAACTGCCGTCGCTGTTGTAACACCAAGTCACACCCACTACAAAATAGTAAGAGAACTTCTTCTTGCAGGAAAACATGTTTACGTAGAAAAACCCATTTCAACCGTTGCACAAGAAGCAATAGAACTTTCAAAGCTTGCCAATGAAAGGGGTTTGGTCTTAATGGTAGGACATTTGCTTTTGTACCACCCTGCGGTGAACAGACTTAAAATGCTTGTTGAAGAAGGTGCTTTAGGAGAAATTGTCTATGCCCAAAGCGACAGATTAAACGTAAATTACTTTAAAAATGACAGAAGCGTAATGTGGGATTTAGCTCCTCATGATGTTTCAATGATAAGTTATGTTATAGGAAAAGAACCTTTAAAAGTGCTTTCTGCCTTCGGATGCTCATCAGACAGAAACGAGATTATGGACATAACCCACATCGGAATAGAGCTTGAAGGCGGAACAATCGCACACATCTCAGACAGTTGGATTACACCAAAAAAACATGTGACTCTTTTGGTAAGAGGAACAAAAGCAACGGCAATTTTAGATGATACTGTTTCTGAAAACAAACTGCAAGTATTTGATAACCTCGCAGGCGGAGCATCAAAGAATATTCAGCTTGATTATCTTGAAATAGAGCCTCTTAAACTTGAGTGCCAGCACTTTGTTCAATGCTGCGAAACAGGTAAAAAAGCGCGCTCTGACGGCGAAAACGGCGTTAGCGTAGTTAAAATTCTTGAAGAAGCAGAAAAAATCATGCTCGGAGAAAAAGTCGAAAAACTTAATGAAGTTGATTTTGCGCTTTCGAGGTTAAAGAAATGACGCGGCTCTTGGCTAAGAATAAGCCTTAGAGCTGCGTCATCCTAAAGCATGGATTTTCAAAATTAAGGAGTAAATTATGGCAAATTTTATAAGTATTTTCAGAATATTTTTGGTCTTTTGGGCAATATACCTGCTTTTTCAATATGATTTTTACGGGTATTTGTGGGCACTTTTGCTTACAATTATCGCCTTTATATTAGACGGGGTTGACGGCTGGGTGGCAAGAAAACTCAATGAAACCTCAAAATTGGGTGCTGTTATAGACATTATGGGCGACAGGATCGTGGAAAATACTTTCTGGGTGTCTTTTGCCGTTTTGGGCTGGCTGCCCCTGATTTTTCCGCTCATTGCACTTACAAGAAGCTTTGTGACCGACAGTTTAAGAAGTGTAGCTATGGAAAAAGGGTTTACGGCTTTTGGCGAATGCAGCATGCAATCAAGCAAATTTGGTCATTTTATTTGCAGCTCAAAGTTTTCAAGAATCTCTTATGCCGTTTCAAAAGTTTTGGCTTTTATTCTTTTGATTGCGGCAAACATTCCTTACTTAAAATTTGAAACCGCAATAAAAATAGAATATGTTGCACTGACTTTGGCTTTTATTGCAATAGAATTTTGTGTTTTAAGAGGCTTGCCGGTCATATTTGAGAGCAAAAAGTTTTTTGAAAGATAATATGAAAAAGTTTAACATTGTATTGTTTGAGCCTGAAATCCCACAAAACACGGGAAACATTGCAAGGCTGTGTGCGTGCACCGGAGCCGAACTTTTTTTAGTCGGAAAGTTGGGGTTTTCACTTTCTGATAAATACACAAAACGCGCCGGACTAGATTATTGGGACAATGTTGTTTTACACAAATTCGATACTTTAGAGCAATTGAAAGAAAAATACAACAATGCTACTTTTTATTATCTGACAACAAAAAGCAAAAAATCTTTCTTTGAAGCGAAATTCAAAGAAGGTGATTTTCTTGTATTCGGTCCTGAAACAAGAGGTTTGCCCGTGGAAATTTTAGAAAAAAACAACAAAAACGCCTTGACAATTCCAATGGTTGAAGGACAAAGAAGTTTAAATTTATCAAACTCGGTTTCAATAGTTTTATACGAGGCGATAAGACAAAATGGATTATGAAGAAAAAGAGATTCAATACCTGCTTCCGCAAAGGCCCAAAAATTCCAACAAAGGAACTTTCGGGCATCTGCTAAATATCGCCGGCTCTTTTAAATATCGTGGGGCAGCTTATTTTTCAAGTGTTGCGCCCTTAAAAGTCGGCTGCGGGCTGGTTACTTTGGCAAGCATAGAGCCTGTGATAAATTCGATTGCAGCACTCACGCCCGATGTAATCTTTTTCCCGCTTGAAGGCGAAAAATCTATCCAAAATTCTTCCAAAATTTTAGAAAAATCTTTAAACAAATATCAGGTAATATCTGTGGGCTGCGGGCTTTCGACCGAAAAAGGCACAATAAAATTCTTTGAAAAATTACTCAAAATGTTCAACAAAATTGATATTCCCATAATAATTGACGCCGACGGAATAAATATTTTAGCATTGCTCAATACAAAACCTTCAATCAAAAATCTCATTTTAACCCCTCACCCAAAAGAGCTTGCAAGACTTTTAGGGATAACTACCGAGGCGATAATTTCAACGCCTGATTTTTTTGCAAGAAAATGTTCAGAAGAATACAACTGCACAACGGTTTTAAAACTCCATGAAACAATAATCTCAAACAAACAGGGAAAAATCCACGTCAATAAAACCGGCAATTCCGCACTGGCTCACGGGGGAAGCGGTGATGTTTTGACGGGGATAATATCAGGGTTTCTCGCTCAAGGCATGGCACCTTATGAGGCTTGTATTCTTGCCGTCTATCTGCACGGAAAAACAGCAGAAATTGCAAGCAAAAAACTGGGAGAATATTCTACTCTGGCATCTAATCTTGTTGATTATATTCACTTAGCAATGGGTGATTTTTCCTAAAACCACTCTCTTTTTAGCACCTGTGCAAGAAGGCAGGTTGTTCGGAATTGAATAGTAAGTGCAGTAACCCAAAACCGCAAAAGCCATAACTTCTTTAAAGTTATTAGAAATTCCGTAATCTTCGTGCGTTTTAAGTTCAATGTGTTTTGGCAGATATTTTCTCAAAAACTTCATCAAAGTTTGATTATAAGCCCCGCCGCCGCCTATTATAACCTCTTTTATATCAACATCAGGATAGACAAATCTTACATAAGAATCGGCTATCGCTTTTGCCGTCAATGCTGTGAGGGTAGCGATAATGTCTTCGGGTTTTTCCGGTGCAAATTTTAGAGCATTTTCAATGTAAAGAGGCGAAAAATACTCCCTTCCTGTTGTTTTGGGAGGGGGACAAATGTAATATTCATCTTGTAAAAGACAATTCAGCCAACTCTCACTTACAACCCCGCTTTGTGCGATTTTACCGTCCTTGTCGTAAGGCTGATTGAAGAATTTGCTTGTGCAGTAATCTATCATAAGATTCCCCACCGCATTGTCAAAGCCGAAGGTTTGCCGCCTGTCGGATATCACCGTAACATTTGAAATGCCGCCGATATTTTGTATAGCGACATTTTTACCCAAAATTCTTGCCCATTTTTCATCAAAAAAACAAACTAACGGCGCACCCCCTCCGCCTTGTGCTATATCGGCTTCTCTGAAATTTGAAATTGTCATGCATCCGGTTTCTTGAGCGATAGCAGAGGATTCGCCAATCTGCAGTGTGCTTTTTAAATTTATCCCTTCACTTATTTCATCAAAAGGATAGTGAAAAATTGTCTGCCCGTGCGAAGAAATAAAATCGGGTTTGCCGTATTTTTTAATTAACTCGTTTGCCGCATCGGCAAAACATTTCCCCACAACAAAATTCATCTGACAAACATCTTTTAAATCACATTTGCCCTGAAAAAATTTAAAAATATTTTCTCTTACCCAATTAGGATATTTAAAATTAATACCTTCAATTAACCTGCAGGTCAAATCGGGCAAAACCTCGCAGTATCCAACATCAATGGAGTCGCACGAAGTCCCTGACATCAGTGCTATAACCTTTTTTGAAACCAATTCTTCCATAAGTTGATTATATCGCAAAAATAGATAATACTTCGCTTATGTTTACGTGTGTAGCACCGTCTTGGATTATTGCGCGTTTTGGGATTATACACACATGCGCATTCTCAAAAAGCCAAAAAACATTAATCGAAGGCATTTTCATTAATCTACACAGTGTATCTACGTGCGTAGCACCGTCTTGGATTATTCGGGTGAGCATAGTCCTTAATTCCGTTTTTAAAATTGCTTTCGCAATTTTAGCACTCCATCGGACTATTTGCTCTTACGGGCTGGGTGGCTAAAGCCACACGACGCCCTCCCGAAAATCCGCAAAAAAAACTTGCCATGAGGCAAGTTAATCTACAACTATCAGATTTTTATAAACTCCTAATTATTCAGTACTAGCATTTACTATAAACGCATTCAATTAATCTTTTTCATTACTTCATCTAACTTTGCTCGTTAAAACTTTTTTTCATTTCCCTAAAATAAAACTCAAACCCCAAATCCAGTAACCTTTTTCTTTTTTACGGAGCAATAATCCCATCCTCTCTCAGATTTATTATTTTCCCCGCTCCTCGCAAAGTCCAGTTAGCCATCACCCCTTTTTCTAATTCATTCTTCCTTGTTCTAATACATACCCCGAAACCAACGTATTGCTATCCGCCTTTTCTTCGGTCCCTTTATTATTATGTTAAACCTTCAAAGGGCATGTACAAGTAACAAATTTTTCAATAATTTTTACAATTGACCATGCCCCTTATCCCTGTTGAAAAAAATTAGATTTTACAATCTTAATGAAGAAAATTTAATGAATTTTGGTAAAAAAATAGGGGAATTTTTGTTGACAACAAAAATTCCCCGTATAAAAAATTCAAAAGATTAATAATCGAGCATGCCTATTCTTTGAATAGCAAAAAACCTCGTATTATCTTTATATTTATTATTGACATCCTTGACATATAAGGAGTATTTTTTTCCTTCCGTTATCAATTCAAGCCTTGATTTTATCTTCTTTGCAAAGATATTATCTTCCATACTTTTATTCTTAACGATTACAAAAGTAGGTGCCCCCCTAAACTTGAGTTTTTCATCAAGCACCTCAAAATCAGGATCCGTAATAAATTCGACTTTATTTTTATATTCAGTCATAACACTTGGTTTAACCGCAAAATCAAAAGTAACCAGCTGAGACACTCCGTCTTGAGCGGTTGAAGCGTAGCTTACAAGCTCATTTTGTCCGAATTGATAAACAAAATTAAAGACACACGAAACACCCAAGGATATAATGAACAACATAAGAAACACGTACCCTGAAAATATTGATAAAGACCTTTTTGTATCAAGCCTTAGAAGAAGGAAAATACTTAAAAGAAAAGTTCCATTTACCGCTATCGACTTAAAATGTTCGCTCATGGCTTTGATATCCGGCGGAAGGAAAAAATATCCTATGCTCAAAACCAATGCGGTTATAATAAATACCGCCGAAATAATTTTTGTACAAAGCCCTATTGCTTTTTCGTCTTCAAATTTTTCGTCATTTTTCCACCAGAAGTGTCCTGTAATCAAAGCTGCCGCAGGAAAAACCGGCAAGATATAAGTAGGTAATTTTGTGCTGGAAAAAGAGAAAAATAAAAATCCTAATATGAAATAAAGCCAGGCAAACAAAAGCAATTTTTGTTCATTGGTTTCAACTTCTGTTAAAGCCAATATTTTTGATTTAATGTCCCCTTGCAAAGACTCGAATTTGTCGGCAAGTTTATTAAACCCGCGAACTGCTGCTGCAATAAAAACAAGAGTCCAAGGCAAAAATCCCAACAAAAACACAGGGACAAAATACAAAAACGGTCTTTCTCTGCCTATATTTGCCGAATCTATAAACCTTGCAAAGTGATGCAAAAGGAAGTATTCTTTTACAAAAGTATTTCCGTATTCCAAATACATAATTGTATGCCAGGGCAAAATAATTGCCAAGAAAACAATAATACCGGGCAAAATATGCATCGGCTTAAACATTTCTTTTAAATTTTTTGTAACCAAAAAGTAAGAAAATATAATAAAAAGCGGAAGTACAAAGGCAAGAATCCCTTTTGCTAAAACCCCCAGCCCCATAAAAAGATAAAAATAGAACCAATAATATTTTTTGGATCCCGCGTCACAAAAATTTGTTAAAGCCCCGCAATAAAGTGCACTGGCCACAAAAACGGTTACTACGATATCAAGAATTGCCACATGCGATAAAATAAGAAAAAATATGCTGGTCAAAAGAACAAGGGCACTTACAATACCAAACTTTCTTGATATAACTTTCTTTCCGAAAAAATATGTGAAAAAGGTTAAAAAAGATGCCAAAATTGCCATTGGAAACCTTATGGCAAAAGCACTCAATCCGCCAAAGAATTTTACCGAAGCGGCAACAAGCCAAAAATACAAAGGAGGTTTTTCCAAAAACGGTTCATAGTTAAGTATCAAACTGTTCCAGTCCCTTGAGCCTATTAAATTTTTTGCGATAACCGCATATCTTGTTTCATCAACATCAATTAAAGGATAAAAATTCAGCCCGAAAAATAAAAAAAGCAAACACATAAAAAATAAAAATAAAACAGCAAACATCTCGGGATGATTATTTATCATCCCTTTAAAAAAATTTACCACTTTAGCAAAAACATTTTTTTCCAAACCACCGGAGGCATTATGTAAAAAGTCTTTCATATATTCTCCTTCTTATTAAAATAAAACTTCTTTTTATGGTACAATTACGAAGGAAGTTTACCATAACGGGAGGATTTTTGCAAATATTATGAAAAAGTTAACATATCTGTTTTTAACTGTTTTTATTATCATGACTGCTTTTGGAAATTATTCTTATGCACAAAATATTAAATTTATTCAAATAACAGATTCACACTTTTCAAAAAATTCGACCGAATATACGCAAAGAGAAGTTGAAAATTCGGAAAAATTTTTGGATAACACCCTTCAAGACATAAACTCAATTAAAAATGTAGATTTTGTGGTATTTACAGGTGATAATATTGATACAGCCAACGAAATTGACTTAAAAGCATTTTTGCAAAAGGCAAATAAACTCAAAGTGCCTTACTATATTGTAATCGGAAACCACGAAGTTTTTAAATCTCAAAATTTTACAAAAAAAGATTACATGAAAATTGTCCGCAGACACTCCCGCTGTTGCAAACCTTGGGGTGCGAATTATGTTTTCAAGAAAAACGGATTTACTTTTATTGTTGTTGACGGGGCAAAAGAAGTAATACCGGGTCCTTCAGGTTACTATAAAAAAGCTACTTTAAGCTGGCTTGATAAAAAATTAACGCAGTATGAAAATGAGAATGTAATTATTTTGCAGCATTTTCCCGTGGAAGCACCTTATTATAACCGCACGCACTCAACATATAAAGTCCAAGATTATCAAGCAGTTTTAAAAAAACACCATAACGTTATAGCGATTGTTTCAGGGCATTATCATGCCAACGGAGAGATTAAAAAAGACGGAATTTATCACATAAGCACTCCGGCACTTGTTGAATATCCTCACAATTTTAAAATTATCGAAATTGTTCAAAAAAATAAAAAAGATGTTCAAATATACACCCAGCTTAGACATGCACAGTAAAATATACAACAAACAGTTGATGTGCGATTTGCCTTAAAGCATTATCCTAGTCTTGGGGAAGAGTATGGTTTCCATACTAAAAACAGGGCGGGGATGCTTTTTTAATGAACAACACTTATACGGATACCAAATTAACCGATAAAAACGAATTATATGCTCAATATAATTGGCTTTCTTCTACTTTTTCGCCAAAAATTCAAGAATCAAGCGATAACTTTTTCTCAGAATTATTCGATTACAAGCTTGTTTCCGTGAGCAAAAACCAAAATATCTTATTCAAAGGTGAAGATTATTTTGTTACTAAAGTTCGTTTTAACAAACAAAACGAAGTGTTTTTAAGAATTTCGGAAACAGGTGTAAAAAGCATTTTAAACAAAGTTTTAGGTCCAAGCGAAAAAGCTTTTTCAATGACGGCTTTAACCGAGCTTGAAGCAAAAATAATAACCGCATTCAACGAACATGCATACAAAAACATTTCCCAATTTTTTTCTCCTCAAAATTCAAACCAATCCCACGACATTACACACCTTACTTTCTTTTTCAAAAGCAAAGACGGCAGTGACTTCGGCAAATACATAATTTCAATTCCCCAAACGCTTCTTACCCCTCAAGAGGCACAAAATCTTCAAGAAAACTTTAACGTTTCGGATTTTTCAAAAAGTCTTGTTAAAGTAAAAATAAAAGTCGGAACAACAAAATTTTACGTTAAAGAATTAAAAAATCTTGAAAAAGAAGATTTGGTAATCTTTGAAGACAGCAATATTCAGCAAATGGAACTTATTTACAAAGATTATAAACAAAACTTCAGAGTTACTCCCAACCCGGGATTAATAACATCTTTAGAAAATATCAACGGAGGACATAATATGAACGAAAACGCTTTATCTCAAGAGCTTTGGGATAACATTCAGGTTGAAATGGATGCCATATTTGATTCGGTAAAAATAACGCTAGGCGAGCTTAAAAGCATTGAGCAGGGGCTTGTTGTGGATATAAGTTCGGTTTATGACAACAAAATTTTGCTTAAAGTTGAAGACAAAACCATAGCAAAAGGTGAGCTTGTCATAATTAATGACAGGTACGGGGTCAAAATAGACGAAGTTTTTGCCACACAAAAAGCACAGGCGCAGCAGGAAATTTCTCAGACAAATGCCGAAGTAATTACCGAACAAGGTGCTACTGAGGCACAAGTCCATGAACAAGAAGGTGCAGAAGAAGAATTTGATTACAGCGACTTTGAATTGGATGAACAGGATGTTTGATGTATAAAAAATTATCATTAAATATAAAAGCAACAAGATAAGGGTTTAATATGACAGGATATTTAGTTAATTTTTCAATATACACAATGGCTATGATAGGAGTCATCTTTATAGCACTTTTTGTGTTCAAATTTGTCTCAGGCACAGGGTCTTTTTCAAAAAAATCAGGATTTTTAAATATAGAAGATTCACTCAATCTTTCTGCAAGAAAAACCCTTTTTGTAATACGCGCAGGCGAACAAAGGTTTTTGGTGGCATCAGACATTGACAGAACCGCTTTAATTTCGCCCTTGGAAGAAAAATCCTTAACAACAGAGCCTAATATAAGACAAGACAGAAGCAGCGAGCTTCCGACCTTTGACGGAGTCGAAAGCATAAGGGATATGGCATCTATTATCGACTTTAAAAAAGCAAGAAAAAGTAAGGGTCCTGTTATGAAAGAATTAGCCGAAAAGCTAAAAGCAATGCAAGGAAGTAATTAATGGATACAGTTTTAAAAGATATGAATCCTGTTATACAAATGCTTATAGTAATGACTGTTTTTTCGTTACTGCCTTTTGTATTCAGTTGTATGACAAGTTTTTTGAGGTTTACCATTGTTTTTTCAATGCTCAAAACCGCACTCGGTACTCAACAGGTTCCGCCAGGAATTGTAATAATAGGGCTTTCTATGATTTTAACTTTTTATACAATGGGACCCGTTTTCCAAAAAATGTATGAATTGGGAAGCGTCCCATACAATAAAAACGGAAATATCGTTCTTGCAATAGAACAAGGTTCAAAACCTTTAAAAGAATTTATGATGAAGCAGACCAGAGAATCGGATTTAGAGTTTTTTGTTTCTCTTTCCCAGAAAAACCCGCCAAAATCTCCCGAAGAACTCACAATCTGGCAAGTAGCCCCTGCTTTTATCATAAGTGAATTAAAAACGGCGTTTGAAATCGGATTTATAATATTCGTGCCGTTTATCGTACTTGACTTGGTGGTTGCAAACATTCTGCTTGCTCTGGGGATGTTTATGCTGTCACCGACGATTATATCACTACCGTTCAAACTCCTTATATTCATCGCGGTCGATGGCTGGTCGCTGATAGTACAAGGGCTTGTGAACAGTTACAATTGACACGGCTCTTGGCGAGGAACGAGCCTTAGAGCCGTGTCATCCCGGAACATAGGGTTTCGGATTTACAACAAAGTAAATAGTAAATAGAAGTAAAAAACAAAAAATTAAATTTATTAAAAATGCACCTATTCACTTATTAACTTATTTACTTATTCACTTAAACAAAGGACTTAAAAAATGGAATTATTAATCGAATACATGGCAAGAGGTTTTGTAATAATGCTTTTGATTTCCATGCCCTGCGTGCTTGTGGCAGCAGGAATAGGTCTTGTTGTGGGAATTTTGCAAGCGGTTACTCAGGTTCAAGAACAGACAATTGCCGCTGCCCCGAAAATTTTAGGCGTTTTTCTTGTAATAATAATCGGCGGAATAGGCTTTGTAAGACTTTTGACAAATTTTTTTACAGAAGGCGTTGCCGTTGCCTTCAATGTTGTTCCCAAATCCGACAGCTATGTTTTGCCTTCCGATTATTACAAATACACAAGACCATTTGCAGGCGAAATGAACGATACAATCAAAGACAATCCCGACATCCAGGATTTAATCAATAAATCAGGCAAATCACAATTTGAAAACCGGCAGGAAAAATTCAAATATTCTCCGGCTCCAAAATCGACTCAACCCAGACCTAATTTTGTGGAAACCAAAAAAATCCTCGGCAGGTAAGGAAATAAATAGTAAATAGGAAACGGTAAACGGTGAATGGTAAAAAAGATAATTTTATTAACAATATTTTTATTATTTGGCACAAACTGTTTTGCGCTTGAAAGTTTTGAAATTCATCTTGGAAAAAGTTATATTTTAAGCACGCAAAGTATTGTAGAAACCATTGCGGTTTCTGATTCTGAAATTGTTAATGTAAGCCCTTTTTTCACAATTTTTAACGAAAAAAACGTTATACTTGTACAGCCTTTAAAAATGGGCAAATCAAACCTGACTATTTTTACAGGCAAAGGGGATGTAAAATTTGAGATAACAGTAAAACCCTCTGTTAAATATGAGGAATTACCCCGGCTTCAAAATGAAATTTTTGAATTGCTTTTGTTAGACACCCCGCCTGTTATAGATGAAATTAAACTTGACGAACACCCTATAAAATTTGAAAGGAGTGAGTAATGGAGCTTATTTTAAGCCAATTTGCAAAATTATTCCCTGCTTTCAACTCCGCTATCGCAGCAGGGATTATAGTATTTGCAAGGATGATGGGATTCATAAGATTTTGTCCTGTGTTCAACAGAAAAGAAATTCCCACGCTTGTAAAAATCGCACTTGCACTTTTGTTGACTATAATGATGACAATAGTTTTAAAACCTTCTGCACCGCCTGCAAGTAACTCTCTTTTTCTTTCTATCGTTTTAAATATCGCGGTAGGTGCGATGATAGGTTATATGGCGCAACTTATATTAATTGCAATAGATGCCGGTGCGGATATGATAAATATGCAAATGGGGCTTTCTTCTGCTATGGTTTTAGACCCTACAACACAGAGTCAGGTTTCAATTTTAGAAAAAGCTTTTTCGCTTTTGGGAGTTTTGATTTTTATTCAGCTTGGCGGAATTTATTGGCTTTTTCAGGCATTTATGAGAAGCTTTGAACTGTTTCCGATTTATGCAACACAAATTCCGCTTACAAAAATTGTAAACATGGAATATCTTTCGCAGATGACCTCAAACGTTTTATACATGGGGCTTCAAGTGGCTTCTCCGGTACTTCTGGCAACTTTGGGACAGGACATAATTTTGGGGATAATTTCAAAAACCGCACCGCAGGTAAACGTATTTCAACTTAGCTTCTTGTTTAAGCCCGTTTTAGGTGCCGCGATTTTAGTTTGGATTTTGCCTATGCTTGTTACGATAATAAGCGACTATTTCTTATCATTTTCGCATATAATTTAATTTGAATTAACCACCGAAACAACATAATCCTGATTAAAGTATTTGTTTGCGACTTCGACAATATCAGAAGCACTTACGCTGTTAATTAAACTTTCGTATTTGTCTTTGAATTCAAACCCTCTGCCTGAAGCTTCAAACCAGCCTATATTTGATGCTTTTTCCGAGTTCGTTTCAAGAGAAAGAAGATAATTTCCTATGATTTTTTCTTTTGCCTCGCTTAATTCTTTATCGCCTACAAATTGAGTTTTAAGTTTGTTAATTTCGGCAAGAAGCATTTTTTGTGAAAGCGCAAGGGTTTTGGGGTTTGTTCCGATAAACATGGTAAATGTACCCCTCAAAACGTTTGGCGAATAAGAAGAGCCAAGCTGATAGGCAAGACCTTCTTGCTCTCTGAGATTTTTAAAGAGTCTTGAACTCATGCCCGAGCCCAAAATGGCATCTATAACCTGAAGTGTGACATAGTCTTTTTGATTTTGGAGCCCGCTTGTCTGCCAGCCGATTACAAGCCAAGCGGTTTGCAAGTCTTTAATATTTTTTGTTGAAGTTTTTGTACCCGAAATCGGCGGAATTTTTGAGGTGTAACTTTCATAGCTGAATTTTTCACCCGCTTTTGTGCCGAAAATATCTCCTAATTGGTTTGCTACATCGCTTAACTCTGCTTTTCCGTTTACTGAAATCACAATGTTTTTAGGATTAAAGACTTGGCTGTAGTATTGCAAAATATCTTCTCTTTGGATTTTAGGAAGATTTTTTTCAAGAATTTTAGGGCTTGTACTGTAAGGAGAATTTTCGTAAATAAGTGTTTTATACTCTTCGAGTGCAACATTTAAAGGCACATCTCTAGATTGTTTAATTGAATTGAGTTTTGCAGTTTTTGTTTTTTCTATTTCATAATCGTCAAAAGATGCTCTATTAACCACTTCATCAAGAATTTCCAATGTTTTTTGAAGCTTTGGCTTTGTAGTCAAAACATTTATTGTAAAAGAATCTGTGGTAGGATTGGGCTGAATTTTAATCCCGTTTTCTTCCATAATTTTAGCAAGTTCAAGAGAAGAATAATTTTTAGTACCTTTAAGCATAACGACACTTGTCAAAAAAGCAGTTCCTTTGATTTTTTCAACAAACCCGCCGCCTTTGCAGTAAATGCTTATGGCGACAATATCGTTTAAATCGTTAGGTGTAATCAAAAGAATTGCACCGGTATCTATTTCGTACTTTTGAACGCCAGATGTCTGATTTATCATCTTAATATTATGTTCGGTTTTTGCTGCTTGAGCTTTTGCCTGTTCTTCTTGTTCTGGAAGAACTATGGAAACGGCACATTGATTCTCCCCCAAATAAATATTTGCGACTCTTTTTATATCAGCAAGGCTGACTTTTTTAATATTTTCTAAATACTCTTCGTAATATTTCGGGTTATCGGTTAAAACTGTTGTGTAGCCTATTGAAGAAGCAATATTAGAAATAGATTCTCTTGCATAATAAGTTTCTATTTCAAGTGCGCTTTTTGCTTTTGAAAGTTCTTCGGGTGTAACTCCGTTTTTTTGAATTTTTAAGATTTCATCAAAAACAGCTCTTTGAAGTTTTTCGCATTTATCCGCAGTAAAATTTGCGCTTATCATAAAAATTCCGTCTTCTTTGAAGGTTGAATTTTCCGCAGCAATAGAATAAGCCAGCTGCTTTTGTTCTTTTATTGACTGATACAAAATACTTGAACGCCCGTCACCCAATATTATTCCAAGCAAATCGAGCGCATAAGAATCCAAATTCATTGCATCTGCGGCTCTATAACCGATAAGCATATAACCGCTTTGTACCGGCTGATAATCGACTTTTACAATTTTTTGGCACAACTGCTTTTCTTTTTTATTTGAAATTTTTGAAGATTTTTTTACTTCTTTTTGTTTAAACTCCTGGCTGATTTTTTTAAGGACATCCTCTGGCTCAACATCTCCGATTACCATTGTTACCATATTTTGAGGATTGTAATACTGTTTATAGTAATTTAAAATTTCTTCACGGGTAATTTTGCCTATAACGTCATTTGTACCCAAGACTTTTCTTTTGTAAGGGTGTGTTGTATAAAGCATTTGGATAAGATTTTCATAAACCTTATTTGAAGGGTCATTTTCATCTTTGGCAATTTCTTCCATAACGACTTTACGTTCTTTTTCAAGTTCTTTTCTGGGGATAAGCGGATTTAAAAGCATATCAGAGTGCAAGTCCAATGCAAGGTCAAAGTATTTAGAAGGAATTGTTATGTAATAATGTGTAAAATCTTTGCTGGTGGCAGCATTTTGAACCGCCCCTTTTGACTCCAAAAGTCTATCCATTTCACCCGTGGGATGATTTTTTGTCCCTTTGAAAAAAAGATGTTCAAGAAAATGCGAAACGCCGTTGTTTTTATCATTTTCGTTAATTGAACCTGTTTTTATCCATGTATCAATGGTTACAATAGGATTGTTTTTAACCTGTTTTATAATAACAGTCTGTCCGCTTTCCATTTTATAAATTTGGTAATCCTGAGCAAAAGCACTGACACCTAAACAAAAAACAAACAGTAATACTAAAAATTTCTTCATCCCAAACCCCTTTATCTGATTTTTTTACATAATAGCACAATTAATTGACAATAAAAAGTAAACCAATCGGGCATTAAAAAGGTTAAACAAATCTTCTCATCAAACCTCTAAAAATTTTTTCAATTTTAGGATGCCTGTGCCTGTTCCAAAAAAACATATTCTTATTAAATCCTTTTTTTTGAAAAGATTTTAGAATATCGGATAAAAATTGTTTTTCGTTTTTGTTTTGGCGTCTTCCCACAAGACTTGTTGTATGCATCCTCCAGCGGGTAAGCCTTTGATTTATATAATAAAATTTGTTATCGTAAGCTAAATGCGCCCATACCCAATGGTCTAAAAAAGCCTCAACGGTAGGGTTAAAGTCTGCTTTCTTAAGTGTTTCGGCTTCAACCACTGCACAAGAAAAAGTCGGAATCACATTTTGAAAACTGAAAGCACTGAAAAGATTTGCAGGATATTTTTTTGAGGACAAAATTCTGTCGTTAAGTTCAAAATATCTTGCGTAATCTTCGATTATTTCTTCGTTTCCGAAAAGGTCAACGTCACTGAAAATTATTTTTGCCTCAGGATATTGCGCTGCCACTTTAATCTTTTCTTCAAGACAATTCTGCTCCCAGATATCATCGCTTTCCAAAAAAGCAATATAATCGCCGGTTGCTTTTTCGATTCCTAAAATAAGAGTTTCTTTAAGTCCTCTGTTTTCGCCTTCAAGGTGTCTGAAAAATTTTATACGCTCATCTCTTGCGCAAAATTCCTTGATAACTTCTACCGAATTATCGGTAGAGCCGTCGTCCACGACAATTAACTCCCAGTTTGTATAAGTCTGGGCGATAACACTTTCGACAGCCTCTTTTAGGAACTCCGCATAGTTATAACTGGCGGTGATTACAGAAACTTTTTTGTTCATGATAAAATAATATTTAAAAATAAAAAGTAAGTCAATTTATATATTTTTGTAATATAGTATTTATATGGAAGGTTTCAAAATAAAAGTTTCAGTTACAATACCCACTTATAATAATCTGGAAAGTTTTAAGCGAACGCTTAATTCTGTTTTGTGTCAAACTTTTAGTGATTTTGAAATTATCATAACCGATGATTCGGAAAATGACGATATAAAAATATATACGGCTCTTTTAAATGATGAGAGAATAAAATATTTTAAGAATCCCCAAAAAATGGGTGCGCCCAAAAACTGGAATGAGGGCATTAAAAAAGCTCAAGGCGAATATGTAAAAATTCTCCACCACGATGACTGGTTTGCGGATGAAAATTCTTTAAAAAAATTTGTAGAATTAATGGATAAAAATCCTCAATGTGATTTCGGGTATTCAAAAAGTGTCGATTTTAACGTTGAAACAAAAAAAATTAAAACCAGAAAAGCCGAAAAATACGTTTCCAAAATAGAGAAAAATCCTTTTGAACTTTACCTGTGCAACAGAATAGGTTCTCCCAGCGTAGTAATTTTCAGAAATAAAAACGACCTGCTCTTTGATGAAAACTTAAAATGGCTTGTGGATTTGGATTTGTACATAGAAGCTTTGATCAGAAACAACAAAATTGCTTTTATAAATAAAGTTTTAGTAAATATAGGAATTTCACAGGCACAAATTACAAATTCTTGTCAGGATAACCAAAAAGTGGAAATATACGAACTTTTCTATCTGTACAATAAATATAAGAAAAACCTTGACAACAATAAATATTACCCCAAACTCACAGAAGCCCTCAAAAGGTTTAAAATCTGCACTTTAGAAAAATTAAGAGAAATTATCCCGCAAGAATTTGAAATCCCCGAAAGAATAATTAATAAATTATCAGGGAAGAAAAAATGTTTAAAAGACTTACTGCACTTATAATTGTTTTAACGGCGTTTTCGGTACAAATGGTTTTTGCCGAACAAACTTACACGCTTAAAACAGGGATTTCTGTTATTGACAGAGTTCCCAACATGCTCTACGGAACATGGCGGGTAAGTTCGACAAGAACTTCAACAAACAGTCAGGCAACATTCAAACCTTCGACGGTTGATTTGTGGAACTTATCAAGAGAAGGTAACGTCTTAACATTAGAAAACCCTTTTTCAGGAGCGAAGGCATCAGTAGAAATTAACGAGGTAAGCGACAGATTAATAAAATTTAAGAAAATCGGCGATTTTGATGGTAAAAAGTTGACGGATATAGTAGAATTAAACTTGGGTAAAGACAGCTTTGAAGGAGTTAATACTCTTTTGCTGGAAACCGTCTCCGATGTAGACAAAACAGTTATAAAAAGCGAAAGAGCCACTTATAAACTAGTTGGAGAAAAAATAGCAGGTTCAAGCATAAAATAAGCGGTGAGAAGTGAGAGGAAAAAAGATGAAAACTTATGAATTTGATACGGTAATATTAGGAGGCGG
>DAOQAU010000025.1:0-22626 GCA_035354275.1 Candidatus Gastranaerophilaceae bacterium | reverse complement strand
TTATCCGTTTTACTCTCTGGGACACATTATAAAGAATTTAAAACTTGTAAAGCGAATTAAGAGTAAAATAACAGGCAAAGACGAAGTTTTTGTAAACACCGAAAAGCTTGTCACAGATGTTCTTGTGACCGACGGAAAAAGCAATATTTCTTGTAAGCTTGAACTTATTTCCGAAAACGGACTTGCAAAAGTTAAATTTATGTTTAAGAAGAAAAGATTTGTTACATCTTCTCATTTAAGGATGTATGATGCGCTTCAAGAGCTTATATTGAAACTTGCCGATTACGGTTTTGTAATAAAAATCTGTCAATGTTGTAAGAATTTTACGCCAAACGTCGATGGTTCGACAAATATGGTAAAAGGCTTTTGCAGCAATGAATTTACAACTACAACAGAAGGTAAAATCCCTACTTTGCTTTGGAATTCGTGCAGGGGCTTTAGCCAAAGCGAAATTAAAAGCGTAATCGAAGAAATAGCTAAATGATTTATTTTTCAGTTATTATGCTGCCATCAGGATTAAAGTAACACATATCGGTTTTTTTGCATTGCGTAATTTCCGTGTACAAGACTGTTTTGCCGTCTTGCAAATATGTTCTTATTTCGGCTAGTTTGTATTTGTTTTTTGTTTTTATATATTTAACAACATTTTTAAGTGTTCCGTCATTGCTAAAAATATATTCTGATTTATAATTTACTTCAGGGTTTTTAAAATTAGAATATAAGGTAACAATTTTACCTTCATTTGTATTGTCAACATAAATATCATCTTTTTTTCTTACCACTACAAGGTGATGCATTAAATTTTCAAAAGATTTGGGTATTTTATTTCCGATTGAATCAACTGTAAAATCAGATTCTCCTGTAAAACTTAATTTATCTTTTTTCTGAGAAATATCAGGTATAACCGCAGGTTTTGTCATTGTATGATTAAAACGCGCAGTAACGATGTTTGTAATGGGTTTGCAACTGATGTTCATTGTTTATTTCTCCTTTAAATATAACAATTAAAAGGTTGTAAAGAAATAAAATTGCCATTGATTTTGCGAAAAATATAAAAAGTTAATTAAAATTTACAATGAAAGAACTTTGAGCGTTTCTTTCAGTATGTTTTCGGCTTTGTCCATATTTTTAATCATGGGTTCTGCCTTTAAGAAGGCTTTGTTTATTTCTTCTTTGGTATAGCCTAGTGAAATAAGTACCGATTGAGCATCTTGTAAGTGTTGATTGTTTGTCAAGATTGTATTTTTTTGAATTTTGTCAGATTTTATATCAAAATTGATTAATTTATCTTTAAGTTCAAGTATAATTTTTTGTGCAAGCTTGTCCCCGACTCCTTTGGCTCTTGTTAATTCTTTGTATTCCCCTCTTATTACAAGCGAAATAAGGTCGGCGGCTTCAAATTCATCAAGAAGCATCAGAGCCATTTTAGGGCCTACGCCTGATACAGAAGTCAAAGTTTTAAAAATATCTCTGTCTTCGCGCTTTAAAAACCCGAATAAAGACATTGAGTCTTCTTTGTGTATTAAAATCGTATAAATTTTGTATTCTTTACTTTCGTCAGGCAAATTTGCTAAAATTCTTGAATTTGTTTCAATCAAATAGCCTACTTTATTTGATTCTAAAACAAGAAAGCAGCCTTTGTTATTTTGATAACTGTTTGTTATTTCTCCTAAAATATAATCGTACATTGCTTTCTCCAAATTCTTTTAAGATTTATAAAATACTTTTCTTTACTGTTTTATTATAATACAATAAAATTATGAGTAAAATAAGCTTAATTGAAAAAATCACCGATATTGCAGAAAAAATCCTTTATAAGAATAAAGGGTTTGAGTTTTATTATAATCGCGGCATTGATTATTTCAACAAAAAAAAATATGAAAAAGCCCTTTTGGAGTTTAAAACGGCTCTTGAGTGCCAACATCCTCAGCCTCAGGTTTATTATAATATGGGCTTGACTCATCATTATTTGGGGAATTATGAAAAAGCAGTTACATCTTATAATAAGTTTTTAGAATCTAAACCCGAAGATTATGACGGGCTTTATAATTTAGCACTTGCTTATTATAATATTGAAAATTACTCTAAAGCTAAAGAACTGTTTGAAAAGTGTTTAAGCATAAAAAAAGATGAAGAAGGCGTAAAAGCTCTTGTTTTAGCTTATTTGTCATTGGGAGAGTCGGAAAATGCTGTTGAACTGGCGCAAAAACTTTCTAACGAAGGGTTTCAAGGTAAAAATCTTGCTTATGCTATAGCAAAGACTTTTGAGAATAAAAACTCATTTTCTCGTGAAACAAAAAACATTGATACTGCAATCGACTTGTATCAGAGTATAATTTTGACCGATTCTGAAAATCATAATTTGTATCTGTCAATTTCTATCTGTTATGCAAAAAAGGGAGATTGGGAAAAGTCCGTAGAGTATTGCAAAAAAGCACTTGAAAAAGCCCCTGCATCTTATGAAGTTAACAATCAAATGGGCTTAATTTATTATTGTAGAAATGAAGTTGAAGAGGCAGTCAAGTTTTACGAAATTGCTTTAAAAGCTAAACCCGAAGGGGATTACAAAATATACTCTAATTTAGCTTATGCTTATGAAAAACTTGGCGAAAAAGACAAAGCAATAAAAATGTTTAATTCATTATTGAAAAAATTCCCCAATTATCCGGCAAAAGATGAAATAAAAAACCATTTAAGAATTTTAAAAAATTCCGATTAATTGTTACCTTTTGTTAAAAATATTGTTAATTTGGCAAAATCACCGCATAATTTTTTTTTATATAAATATATAGTGTGAATGTGGTGTGAGATTTTTAATGACAGGGTTGGATGTAAACTCAAAATTAAGCTTGAATACAATACATAATACTGCTTTTATTACTGTGCCCAAATATAAAAGCAGTAAAATTTCATTTGCGTCCAATTTTGATGATTCATTCAGTTTTAATAATGAAATTCAACAATATTTAACACCGATGGCTGTAAACAGGATGCTTAGTTTAAATCCTAAAATATCAGAGGTTTTAAAAAGTAACAATCTTCCGGTAAAGATTAATACAGATGAATTAAATAATCTTGTTAAAACTCATCTTTCAAAAACCAGAGAAACACTTTTAGGTATTTATCAGCATTTAGATGACAAATATCGTCATGCGATTGATTTTGAATCTGTTCAAAAAGCATCAATGTTACATGATATCGGAAAAGTTTTAATTCCCGCAAAATTGTTAAACAAGCCCCAAGCCCTTTCTTTAAACGAGTTTAATATTATAAAACTTCATTCAGAACTTGGATACCAAATGTTAAAAACGACTGATTTATCTCCAAAAGTATTAGATTTAGTAAGATATCATCACCAAAATCCTTTCAATACAGGTTATCCCAAAAGGACTAATAGTGAAGTTGTGGATTTAAATTTACAACTTTTATCTGTTGCGGATTCTTTTTCCGCGTTAATAGAAAAGCGTCCCTATAAAAAGGCATTAAGAATAAATAAGGCACTTGAAATTATTCACAAAAAAATGAAAAAAGGAGAGGTTCACCCCTATCTGTTTAAGGCACTAGTCGATTATGCAAATGAATCAAGAAACATAAACGGGAAAATCATGGACACAGAGCCTGTAAATCGCCTCAGTGCCTAAATCTTCAAAAGCAATAATTTCTTTTTTTGTGATTTTTTTAGAAAGCAGGCAGGCAATCCCGCCGATTGCTCCAAAATTTATAATTTTATTTTTTTGCATTAATTTTATTGCTTCAGCAGAACGTTCGCCTTTTCCTATTGTGGCTAAAATTTCTGTTTTTGAAATCTCAGGCATAAATTTATCCATTCTTGCAGAAGTTGTAGGCCCGACCGAGCCTATTATTTCAGATTTCGGATTTGGGCAGGGGCCTGCGTAAAAAATTATTTTATCTTTTAACTCAACAGGCAATTTTTTGCCTTTTTGTATCAGTTCAACAAGCATTTTGTGTGCCATGTCGCGCGCTGTGTATAATTCACCCGTAAGAAGAACTTTTTGACCTGTTTTAAGCTTTCGGATTTTATTTATTTCATTGGTATTTAGCTTTATATAGTCATTGAATTTATTTTCAAATGGTTTATAGTTTCTTATTTTTTTTGAATTGTAAAATTTAATTTTATTATTTTCAATTTTGCACTTAGCATGTCTCGAACTGTGGCAATTTACGGTCACTGTAATCGGCATAGACGCGATGTGAGTCGAACTTGTAAGTATTTTTACATCCAAAGCCGTAAAATTGCCCCCTAAGCCCATTGTCCCGATGTTTAGATTATTTATTTTATTTTGAATTTTTTGCGCAAGTTTTTCGTGATTTTCGTCAATATTTTTATCTAAAAGAAGGGCTTTTTTAGATAAAAGACCTGAATATTCAATTGTTCCGCCGATTCCTATTCCTATAAAAAACGGCGGGCAAGCTTTTGCACCTGCTGATTTTACAGTATCAATAACAAAATCGATAATTTCTTTTTCATTGGCAGTCGGAGAAAGCATTTTTGCTGCAGATGCATTTTCTGCACCTGCTCCTTTAATTAATAATTCAATTTCAAGACCTTTGCCTTTTACAATCTGTGTGTATATAATGCACGGAATGTTTGTGTTTGTATTTATCCTTTCAAAAAGTGCATTTTTAACTATGGATTTTCTGTAAAAATTTTGTTTATAAGCTTTAAAAACCGCGTTGTTTATTGATTTTGTAAGATTTTTAATCTTAACATCTTCGCCTATTTTTAAAAATACCAAAACTTGCCCTGTGTCCTGACAGAGTGGTTTTTTGGTTTCAAAAGACATTTTTGCATTTTGTAAGATTAGCTCTAGTGCTTGTTTGGAATTTTTGTTTGTTTCGTTGGCGCAGGCGTTGCATATTTTAGCAAAAACATCATCACAAAGCTGAGTGTTTGCTTGTATGCAAAGTTCATATACTGCTTTTTCAATCAATTTTGTGTTCATGTATTTGCCTCGTTTACAATATTTTTGATTAAAAAGTCTTGTTGTTTTGCAGTTTCCGTTGAAAGGTGGATTAAGTATTCGCAATTTCCAGCAGGGCCTTTTAGTGGTGAATAAGTCAAATCAATTGCATTGTAGCCCAAAGTTTTTGCAAAATCTATCACATCGTATATCGCTCTTGCCTGAGCATTTTTTTCTTTGACAACCCCGCCTTTTGCAATGTGTTCTTTGCCGACTTCAAATTGCGGCTTTATGAGCGCAATTATTTCGTGATTTTCTTTTAAAAGGGTTTTAATATTGGGTAAAACTTTTTTTAAGGATATAAAAGACAAATCCATAACCGCAAGGTCTGCGATAGGTTCTTTAGGTAAATATATTTGAGAAAAATCGCAGTTTTTTATGTTTGTTCTTTCAATAACTTTCACTTTATCATTGCTTCTGAGCTTCCAGTCGATTTGTCCGTATCCTACATCTACTGCATAAATTTTTTGCGCTCCGTTTTGCAAAAGACAATCCGTAAAGCCTCCTGTTGATGCCCCTGCATCAAGGCAAATTCTGTTTTTTATATCTACATTAAAAGTTTCTACTGCTTTTTGAAGCTTTAGCCCGCCTCTTGAAACAAAAGGTGTTGTTTTGACTTTAATTTCATAATTTTTAGCAGTGTCAAGGTGATGTCCTGCTTTTGTAATAATAACCTCATCAACTTGAACATTGCCCGCCATAATATTAGCAGATGCTTTGCTTTTATTATCAAAGTATCCCAAATTAACTAAAAAATTGTCCAGTCTTACTTTTTTCAAATTCCAAAAACCTTTCTTGCATTTGAGGTCGTTATTTTTATCACATCGTCTGTTGATATTCCTCGTATTTCTGCGATTTTTTCTGCAACAAATTTTGTATAAGCAGGTTCATTTCGTTTTCCTCTAAATGGCACCGGTGTTAAATAAGGAGCATCGGTTTCAAGTAAAATATAATCCAAAGGAATATTTTTTGCAATTTCATGAAGTTTTTTTGCATTTTTAAAAGTTACAACACCGCCGATTCCGATATAAAAATCTTTTTTAACACACTCTTTTGCAAATTCATAACTTCCGGAAAAACAGTGCATAACTACATTTATATCTTTGATATTAGCCGTTAAAATATCGAAAGTATCTTTGTGGGCGTCCCTGTCGTGAACGATAAGAGTCTTTTTTAATTGATTAGCAATATCAATTTGTTTTATAAAAATGATTTTTTGTTGGTCAATAAAATCTTTACTCCAGTAATAATCAAGCCCGCATTCACCTATTGCGACAATTTTTTTTTCTTTTCCGAGTTTTAAAATTTCTTCAAAATCTTTATCCGCAGCATTTTGAGCTTCACTCGGGTGGATTCCCAAAGCACAGTAAACATTTTCATAACTTTGCGCCAGTTCGAGAACATTTTTAAAAGAACTCCTGTCAACAGAGGGAACTATTATTTTATTAACTCCTGAGTTTTTGGCGTTTTGAATTATTTCATTGATATTTTCAAAATCCTGCATGTCTATGTGAGAGTGTGTGTCAATAATAAAATTTTCCATTTTATTCAACCCATTTGAAGCTTTGAACATAGTTTTCGCCATTTATATCACCGTAAATTTTAACCGTGAATATTCTGTATAGTTCATCATTAAGTTCAAAATCAGGTATTTTTATCATTTCACTATATAGTTTGGATTGTTTTGCTTCGTCAATACTTATTCCGGGAATAGCATTAAACACAGAGTTTAGAGACGCATTACCTACAGGCCCCAATACAGTTGATATTTTTTTAGAAAGTTTTCCGAAAATATTCATATCGGCAATTAAAGTCGAAAAGTTATAAGTGCCTGTTAAATACAAACTTAAATCTTTTCCTTTCGAATAAATTTGAATGGTTTTTGCGAAGCCCGAATCAATATCAAAATTGCCGTTGATGTTATCGAAATGTCCGGTTTTAAGAGGAGTGAGCAAATCAATTATATTATTGATAGAAAGTCCTGTAATACCGCTTTTAACAACATTTGAAGCCCTTAAAAGATATTCGAGAGAGCCTAATTTCGGCATTTTGCCGTTTGCGACTTCAAACCAGCCCTGACCTGATATAGTTTCCATACAAAGTTTTTCTGACTTTGCATTGCACATTATTTCAGCTTCGCCTTTAAGTTTTCCGTAAATTTGATTAGATAAATCAAAAAGTGATTCTGCCACTTGGTTTGCATTAACGTTTAAAAAATTTAAGTTCAACTTTGATTTTGAGTTAAGCAGATTATAGTTAAAATTACCTTTAACTTTACCTTCGCCTAAATCAAAACTAAACTCATCAAGGCTGAAAAGCATTTTTTCATCTAAAGACATTTTAGCAATTAAGTTGCTTGCCTGAACATTTTTTACAAGCACGTTTGTTGCTTTAAGCTGCGCATTATTTATTATCAGATTTGATAAATCTATGCTTTGGTTCTCATTTGTTATTTTATGCTTATCACTTTCTATTTGAAGATTAGAAATACTTTTTGCAATAGCGTTTATATCAAGTTTATCGGTAGTTACGTTAATTTCATTGAAAGTATAAGGTACTTCAAGTTTATTTTTCATGGTTGATTCAAGCAGAATTTTATTTGAGAAAATTTCACCGATTGCTTTTATACTGATGTATTCATTGAAAAAATCAAGTGAAATGTCCTTGACGGTTGTATCCAAAAGAGGAATGTCTATGCCTGTAAAATCAAGGTCTCCAATCATTCTTGGCCTTGATAGGTCACCGTTAATAGCAATGTCGGATGTAAATTGACCTTGTTTTATTAAGGGTTTTCTAAAAATCATGTTGAATATTTTTGCATCGGTCGGATTAGAGGTTTTAACATAAAAATTTTCAAGAAGGATTTTTTTACTTCTGTTGAAATCAACTAAACCTTTTGCCGAAAGCTGATTTTGAACGAATTCTTTACCATTTTGTGACGAAATAAGTTTATCGTATTGAAAATTATTTATATTAATATAAGTCGGTGCAATATCCGCATTTAAGAAGATTTTAATCGGCGTTTGTGAATCACCCAATGCAGAGCCCATGTAATAAATATTTGCCCCGTCTTGGAGATTTATTTCTGATTTTGTTGAAAAAAGCTTTTTGGTGCCTTGAATTTTTGAGGAAAATGTAATGTCGCCTTTAATTTTTACCGGATAAATTGCTTTTGTATTTATGTATTTGTCAATAAAGGTTTGATTTGGTCTGGAGTTAACATAAATGTTAAAATTCGGATTTTTGAAAATATTATATATTGTTCCGTCAACCAAAAGAGGAACAGAATCAAGGGTGGTGTTAATTTTATATAAATTTATAGTGTTTCCTTTAATTTCAAAAACTCCGCTATAAAGATTTACAGGCAAATTTTGCGGTAGGTATGTAAACTTAACATTATTTATTTTAGTTTTACCGTAAATAGAAATTTTGTCGGTATCAATTTTATTTACAGGCCCGAAATAAGACGCTTTCAGGTTAATGTAATTGTTTGAATTTGTACTTATATATTTAAAATTATCAAAACTTAAAGAGGGCAAAACATCAATAATATCTGAGATGTAAAGCTTATCCGACTTAAAATTCAGTTTTGCGTTGTTATCATCAATTTTACCTTCGATTTTAACCTTCGATTTATTTAAATTTGATAACAAATCAACTTCTAAATCTGTGTTTTTATATTTAATAGTTCCTAAAATACTTTTAACCTGAAGAGAAAGTCCCTGGATGCTGGCGTTATTGCCAAATAACTTGATGGTACCTTGTACAAAAACGTTTTTTCCTAATTTGAAATCATTAATCGACTTAACTTTACCGGATAATTTTAAGGTAAAATCAATTTTGCCTTTTCCATTTTGAAGCTGAGAAACCTGTTTTTGCATATCGCCAAGAATGGGAGAATTTTTTAGAATATAGATTAAATCGCCCAAATCTTGACCGTTGGCAACTGCGCTGTAATCAAGCTCGCCAGATAATGTACATGTACCTTTGACTTTAGCAGGTTTATTGTTTAAATATGCTTGACTTGTTTCAAAATAAGTATTGGCATTTTTGAATTCAAGTTTGCCGTTTGCATTTGTCAAAAGCATTTCAAGTCCGTTAATTTTAACGCTCGCGTCTCTAAAGTTAAAAACGCCAAACAAGCTCGGATTTGCTTTTGTTCCGGCTGTTTTTAAATTTATGTTGCCAAATCCGTGTAAATCCATAACAGGAAGCGGTCCAAGGTCAAATTGAAAAATTTCGTGTATTGGGTTTAGGACAATTTGCGCTGTTTTCAAATTAACATTTTTTGTACTTGTAATGTCCAAATAAGTTTTTTTATCATCATATAAATAAATATCGCCCTTAACGCTAACATGTTCTGCTTTTTCACATGGTACAAAAACATCTAAAAAGAATTTTTCACCTAAAAAGTCAAGGCTGACTATTGCTTTAGGGATATGAAGCGGTAATGGCTTTATTACATAAGCATTTGTGGAGATGATTTTTCCTTTTAAATTTGGTCTGTCCGCCCGCCCTCTTATTGATAAATTGCCTTGAATATCAGAATAATACCCGTATTTTTTCAATGCATAAAGGTTTACTTCTTTGATGTTAAAATCTGTTGGTATAAGTGATATTAAATCTTCAATTCTTGATTTTTCAACAATTATATTAAGATTTAGGGTGGGGTTTTGAGCATTAATTCTTTGAATTTCACCAAAAATTTCGGTATCTATTTTATCGGATTTAATTTTGAATTTGTTTATGTTTAATAGCCCTCTTGAAACATCCAAAATAGCTGTCAAATCAAGTTTTTTGTCAAAAATAATTGATGAAGGTTTATCCTTTTCTATTATTTTTAAGCCTTGAATACTAATTAAGGAGTTTATTCTTTTTTTAGAGGAGTCTAAAATTTTTGTTTTAGTTTCTATGTTTATTAATCCTTGAGTATTTAAAATTCTTTCTTTTGTGAATTTTTTAATGTATGGTGCAAAAATGCCTAAATCAAGGTTGGTTACAGTACCGTCAAAAACAACATCTTTTGTTTCAAAACTTTTTTTGAAAGGAAGTTTAAAATCCAGGTCAATGTCAATTACAGAGGTTTTATTATTTACTTTTATCTTTGAATTTGTGGATAATTTAATGTTCTTTTTTGAATTAAAATTATATAAATTAAAATAATCGCCACTGAAAAGAATGTTTTTGCCTTGGAATTCGTCATTTAAGAATATATTATATTCCTGAATATAAGTTTGCATGTCCTCAAACGAAAGTTTAGGATTTGCCTTTTCAATAAAAAGAATATTTCCCAAATAAAGCCGAAGATGTTTATCGACTTTAATATTCAAATCAAGCTTGTCGCATGAAAAGTATGACGGTTGAATTTTACCTATTACTAACGGGAAAAGTCGTATTTTTAATTTCGGATTTTTAACTGTGAGCGGCGAAGTATTTGCATCTAAAACGTTAAATTCGTCCGCATTGATCCACACTGAAGGCACAAGCCCCATTTTTAACTGCGGATTTTTAAATTTAATTTGTATGCCCAATTCTTTATTTACAATATTTTCCAGCACAAATATATTATGTTTAATATTTATAAGGGCTGGAAGTCCCCAATAATAAAAGGCATAAATAATTACAAAAGAAAATAAATATAATAATGTTTTAAGTCTTGCATTCATTCATATAATTATATTATCAAAGGTAAAATTAATAAATAAAAACAGTCGGTTTTTATCAATATGTTAAGCATTAAAAGTTATCACAGAGTAATTCAAAGTATGCTTGAGGGTGAAAACAAGTTGGACAAATTAGCGGTGCATCTGCTCCTTTTATAATAAATCCGCAATTTCTGCATTTCCAGTTAACTTCGGACAACTTTTTAAAGACCGTATTTTCTTCAATGTTTTTAGCAAGCTCCAAAAATCTTGCTTCATGATGTTTTTCAACTATACAAACATGTTTAAATGTTTCCGCCACATCATAAAATCCTTCTTCTTGGGCAATTTTTGAAGCATTTAAGTAAAGATTTGACCATTCATCATGTTCACCTGCTGCCGCGTGCTTAAGATTTTCCAAAGAGGTTCCCAAATGAACAGGATAATCGGCATGAACATTAAAAACGCCGCTTCCCAAATATTTGTAAAAAAGTTTGGCGTGTTCTTTTTCGTTATCGGCAGTTTCTAAAAAAAGTGCGCAAATTTGTTCATAACCTGCTTTTTTGGCAACAGAAGCAAAGTAAGTATATCTGTTTCTTGCCTGTGACTCTCCCGCAAAGGCGTTTATAAGGCATTGTTGAGTCCTTGTACCGTCAAGTTTTTTATCACCCATAACACCCTCCTTCTACAGAGGTTAGTGTATAATAAAGGATAAAAAAATTAATTAACCACAGAGGCAATATGTTTGGCTAAGCCTTCTCCCATAGAAAAACAGCTTGGCTGAATTCTCAAAGCAGCTTGAGCGAAGAAATCTGCACTTAAACACCTTCCTGCAACGAAAAAATTGTCATAATCAGCTGATATAAGGGCTTCAACAGGCAGTTGATATTCTTTTTCTGTCTTTTCTAAAATTGATTTGCCGTCTTTGTTCGAGTGAACATCAATCGGATAATTCGATATTAAGACAGGATTTTTAAATTTCTTACCCGATTTTAAATCATCAACCGTATAAACATATTTGCCTTTAATACGTCTGGAAACGCGTACTCCCAGTGCATCTGCAATGTTTGAAATATAACTTTTTTCAAATCCGGGGAAGTAAATCTTGCAAAAATCGGCTATCCTTATTATGCTCTCACGCCCAACTATTAAGGCTTTTGATATATTAACATTGTCTAGAGGGTTAATTTCTTTGTCAAAATAAACTCTTGGGCAGTTAAAAGCCAATGAATTTGGCATATTAGGGATTGAAAACACTTGAAAATAGCTTCTATCAGTGTCTTTTAACACATTTTTTGTCACAGCATCTTCAAAAATAGGCTTTAGAGCCCAGTTTTTATCCTTATCCCATGTGTAAGCTGTTGACAAATGCACCTGCCCGTCTATAACGTGCATTGATGTAACTGTTTTGTCTTTATCAAAGTCTAATAGCCATTTACCAAAAATATCTAAATCAATTCCGCTCATTTGAAAACGAAGCGAAACAGGTTGAAATTCATTTTTATTTTCTAAAAAATTACAGCCCAAAATTTTTCCAATTTCGCAATTTCCCGTTGCGTCTATAACATTACTCGTCGCGATATATACCGATAACATATTTGAAGAAATTGTAACACCGTTAATTTTTCTATTTATAGCATTAACGCCTATTATTCTAGTGTCGAAAAGCACTTCTACTCCGCTTTTTGACATTAATCTGTCAAGAGCGATTTTACAAAGTTCAGGATTGAACCAACCCGAATTATTTTCGTAAGTAATTTGACCTTTTAAATCAGCTAATTCCGAAATCAAAGCATTAAAAAAATCAGTATTGATTTGATTTTTCGATGAATTCATCGCAGGAATTACAAGCCCTGAGGTCATTGTGCCGCCAAGATGAATATTCTTTTCGATTAAAAGGGTTTTTAAACCGAGATTGGCACAGGTATAGGCGGCGGCACAGCCTGCTGTGCCGCCGCCTGCTATAATAACATCATATTTATCTGAGGTCATTGGTTAGTCCCTTTCAAAACCTGCGAGCTTGATTTAAGTTCGCTCCTTTCAATTTCCATATCTCTGTTTGCAAGAATAACATGATTATCAAAAGCGAGGTTTTCATCCCTGTAGCATATACCTGCTTTAGACTTCATAAGCTCCAAATCCTGTTCATTAAGTTTATGTTCTATAAGATCAGGATTTTTCGAAGCAACCGTACCGATGAATTTATTTAATTTACTGTCAAAAGTTTTACCGACAAAAAATCCGCTTTTAAGAAAAGCATTTCTAACCGCCGCAGAATTTGAGTAAGTCAAAATCATGCCGTCATCTTCTAATTTGCTATAAAGCTGTTCAAAGAACTCTAAAGCCCATAGGCAAGGACATTTAGAAGGTGTAAACGCATCCAGAAATATAAAGTCATAGGTGTTTTTGGTTGTTTTTACGTACTTTCTTGCATCAAAATGGTGGAAGTTTAACGTGATTTTGTTGTTTTTATCGTATTTTTTTGCATTTTTATAACTTTTAGATATATACCTATAATATATATTATGTAAAAAGGTCGAATTATTCAAGTTTTTGTTATTATTATACCCCTGATTTTGATAAAAACGGGCAAAATTGAGCATAAATTTAGACAAAAACGGAGATATCTTTTTTTGATACAAAATACTTGTTAAAATTTTGTCGAAAAATTCGGGGTTATTTTGAATTAATTTCTGAAAAATCAAAATTAAAACTTCATTTTTGATTTTATATTTTTTTTCTAATTTTAATTTTTTATTTTTTTTTATTTTTTTAATTTTTTCAAATTTATTTTCGCAATTTTTTTCAAAATAAAAATTGTTTTTGTTACAGAAAAAATAATTTTTATTTTCGTTTGTTATAAATGGAGAAACTTGCATTAAAATTTTGTCGGTATCAACGGCATCTATAAAAATTTTACTAATTTTTTCTTCACTTACAGTTTTATTCTCACTCGAAATATTATCGGAATATATCTCTGCGTTATATAAGGGGGTGTCAGTATAAATTTGCTCGAAATCTTCTCTGTAAATATTATCAGTATCTATCGCTGCGATACTAGTGTGAGGATGGGAAAAATTTTTTGAAAAAACTTTTTTATTTTTTAAATTATTTTTATATTTTTTTTCGCTTACATTTAAAAAAGTTTGCAGCGCGGTTTTTGTGTTATAGCCGATTCCGTAGCATATGTCAAGAATTTTAACGCTGTCATGCTTAAGCAGGTACTCTTGCAGGTGCGCAGGCAGGATAAATTTCTGCCAGCTTTCGCTTAGAGCACCGTATGCAGAGTGGTATATGTCGTCGTCTTGTCTGCTAAATAGCCCGACAGAACCGTCATTAGTGAAATATGGGTATAATTCATACATATTACTATTATATAATTTTATCGAAATAACACAAATTTATTACATTTCGTTAAATATGTCTTAATTCAGGATTGATAAGCATTTGAGCCAGTTTTTCGCTCCCTTTGAAGGGTCTTTTGGCAAGGATTTCGGATGCTTTTTGCTTATCATAATCGATAAATTTATGCATAATATTAAATTTTTTGTCTTTAAATTCGGCTATAACGTAACAGGCTTTTGGTTCAGAAGTGAACGGACGACCGACAGAGCCGTCGTTGACAACTGTTTGCTCTGTATTTGTTTGATATCCGCAAGGAATATGTGTGTGTCCGCAAAAAATAAGATCCGCATCAACGCCTTTGAGCATTTCTTCGACTTTTTCTATAGGCAAATCCGGGAAAATGTTTTCGCCGTTGTTTCTCGGAGAACCATGAACCAAAAGGATTTTAGTTTCTTCAACTTTCAATTCCAGCTGTTTAGGCAGATTTTTTAAAAATTTTATATCTTTTTCGGGCATAATTTTGACGTCATTTTCAAGTGCTGCTGCCATTACAGGGAAGTTTGAGGCTATTTTTTCTTTAAGTTCAGGTGAATAATTTGCGATAAATTCATCTGTATTGCCTTGAATTAAATAAAAATTTTCATCTTCTGCCATTTTTTTAATTAATTTAACGGCCTTAACAGGCTCAGGACCTGCCATTGCAAGATCTCCCAAGCAAAATATTTTATCGCATTTTTCTGCCTTAATATCTGCCAAAACTGATTCCAGAGCCTGCATATTTCCGTGAATATCAGATATTATAGCAACTTTCATTCTTAAACTCCTTAATTTTAATAAGAGATGCTGAAACAAGTTCAGCATGACGTATATTTCTGCTAAAATTATTTTATGATAAACAGAAGAAAATCTAAACAAATTTTAATTGGCGGGGTGAAAATCGGCGGTAATGCCCCAATAACCGTTCAATCAATGTGCAACACCGATACACGAGATATCAAAGCCACTCTCGCACAAATTGAATCCCTGACTGAAGCCGGCTGTGAACTTGTTCGCCTTGCGGTGTTGGACAAAGTAGCTGCTTCTGCCATAAAAGACATCGTTAAAAAGTCTCAAATTCCTGTTATTGCAGACATTCACTTTGATTACCGACTGGCTGTTGAGTGCATAAATAAAGGAATTCATGCACTAAGGTTAAATCCCGGTAATATCGGGAATTTAGAGAACATAAAAAAAGTTGTAACACTTGCAAAACAGCAGAAAATCCCCATAAGAATAGGTATTAACGCAGGCTCTTTGGAAAAAGAAATCGCCAAAGAAAATATATCTTTACCTCAAAAAATGGTTAAAAGCGCACTAAAACACATCAAAATCCTCGAAGATTTAAATTTTGATTTAATAAAAATTTCACTCAAATCGTCTGATGTTTTAAGCACTATCGAAGCATATAAACTAATTGCCGACAAAGTCAATTATCCTTTGCATTTGGGAGTAACTGAAGCAGGAACGCTTAAATCGGGGTTAGTTAAATCTTCTGTAGGTTTAGGAAGCCTTTTGTCTCAAGGAATCGGTGATACAATAAGGGTTTCGCTGACCGAAAATCCTGTAGAAGAAGTCTGGGCGGGCTTTGAGATTTTAAAATCGCTTAATTTGCGCCAAAAAGGGGTTAATTTTGTTTCCTGCCCGACTTGTGGGCGTTGTCAAATAGACCTTATAAATCTTGCAAAACAGGTTGAAGAAAAATTCAAAAGCTTAAAAGAGCCTGTCACTATTGCAGTTATGGGCTGTCCTGTGAACGGACCCGGCGAGGCCAAGCACGCTGATTTTGGGGTAGCCGGTGCAATCGGAGAAGGTTATATTTTCAAAAAAGGCGAGATTATCTGTAAAGTTCCGGAATCAGAAATTATACAAAAACTTGACGAAATTATAAAAAAATCACTCAAATAGCCTATAATATTATTATGTTAAGATTGTATAATAAACTTGTAATCTTGTGAAAAATAGTCTATTATTCTCTAAGAGGTATTTATGAAAAAGTTTTTATCATTGTTTTGTGTTCTGATTTTATCATCACCGGCATTTGCTGATTTAAGTGTCAATGATATTTCATCACAAAAATATATAGATAATCATGGGCACAGTGATGAAATGTCAAGGTTAATAGACCTTCAAAAAAGCCAAATTAATGAAGTTCCCACAGAATATAAATCCGCCCAACCCGAAATTTATCTCACACCTGTTTCACGTGCTTTGAGAAAAGTATTTATGTACTTAGATTGCGGACTTGATGACGGTCTTTTTATGCAGCATAACATTGATTATACAACACGGTATGACGATATTTAATTTTAAACGTTATAAGCTATAAATTGGCAAAGTTCTATTACTTTTGACGGGAAAATACCCATAATAACAGTAATTAAAGCGCAGAAATAAAGGATAACTATTGCTGAGCTTGTTTTGTGCGGAATAACTTCACTTTCAACCTTATCCGATTTATCAAACATAAGCCTTACAACTGTTAAATAGTAAAAAACTGAGGCTACAATGGTCAGCATCATAATTATTAAGAATGGTAAAAACACAAGCCCTGAGCGAATTATCGCAGAAAATAAATACAATTTTGAAACAAAGCCTGAAGTTATCGGAAACCCTGCCAAACCTAATATACAAATTGAAAAACAAAGGGTGAAAATAGGATTAGTATAAGCAAAGTTTTTAAATTCATATAATCTGTTTGAAAATTGAGAATTTTCAAGAATAATTACCGCCGAAAATACACCTATATTCATAAAAACATAGGCTACAAGATAAAAAAGTACGGTGGATAAGTTAAAAACAGAAACCAAACTTGCCGCAAACAAAACGTAAGCAGCATTGGCACTCGAACTGCATGCAAGAAGTCTTTTAATATTAGTTTGCCTTATAGCCAGAGTATTTGCCCAAAGGGCGGTCATAACAGAGATTACAACCAGCGTAAAGGTTAACTCAAAACTGTAACTCATTGCAAAAACCAGTAGTCTTGATAAAATGCTGAACATTGCTACTTTTGGAATAATCGACACAAAAGTAACAACGGAAGTATCTGCGCCCTCATAAACATCCAAAATCCAGTTTGCAAAAGGAATTACGCCTAATTTAAAGCATAGTCCCGATGCAATAAAAATTGTTGCCATTGAATAAAGCAAAGTAGGATCGACATCTAAAAAATACTCATAAATTTTTGAGAAATTAACTGTGCCGGTAAGCCCGTAGATATAAGAAACGCCGAATAAAAATACCGCAGTTGCAACCGCGCTTATTAAAATGTATTTAAAAGTTGCTTCTTTGGATTTATACCCCTTGTCAAAAGCAAGAAGGAAAAATGTTGCAAAGCCTAGGGTTTCCATTGATATAAACATTGTTAAAAAATCGTTTGCAGACACTAAAATAAGCGCACCTAAAATCGCAGTAAGCAAAATCGCATTAAATTGAAAAGCATTGTCACGACGAGACGTGATAGCCTTTTTGGTAAGAAAAACTATTATAAATGATGCAATTAATAAAACAAATTTAAAAAAAAGCGTATAATAATCCGAAATAAAAGTATCCTTAAATCCGTATGCTATGGGTTCGACTTGGATTTTTGTACAAAGTGCCGTTGCAGTAAAAATTCCAAGCAAAGTTATCCATTTTGCAAGTTTATAATGCTTTAAATCCAAAGTCATCGACAAAATTATAAGAATAAAAATAAACAACAAAATAGCTATTTCCGGTAACATTGTATTCAAAATGTTATTAAAAAATTCCATCAGACACTCCTCATCTCAAAAATTCCAAAATACCGGTTAAAAGCGGCTGTACAATATTTATTATAAACATCGGAAATACCCCGAATACGACAATGCAAAAGCTAATAATCGACAGTACCGTGAATTCATGCATCATAATATCTTTTAAATTATGCCACTTTTCAAGTAAATTCGAGTAAAAAGTTTCGTGTAAAAGCCTTAACATGTAGCAAACACTCAAAACAAGAATTAAAACGGCAATCAAAGTGTATAATTTTATAGGCAAAATATCATCAAGAGCCGAATTAAATGAGCCTAAAAAGACCATAAACTCTCCGACAAAACCCATTAATAAAGGCAAACCGACAGCCGCAAGTGTTAGAATAATGCTGAATCCTGCAAGCCTTGGCATAACAGCGGCAAGCCCGCCCAATTCAGATATTTGTCTTGTTTTGGTACGAATGTAAATTATACCTACTACCATGAATAAACCCGCTGAAATAAGTCCGTGCGAAAGCATTTGGAACACAGCACCCGAAAAAGACATCAAATTCAAACTGCAAAGCCCGAATAAGACAATTCCCATGTGTGAAATACTCGAATAAGCAACAACACGCTTCAAATCTGTTTGTGAATACGCTATAAAAGCTGTATAAATGATGTTAATAAGTGCCATAATCAAAAGGGCAGGTACCAAAACCTTAAACGCATCAGGAAGCATCTGCATATTAAATCGAATTATCCCAAACGCACCCATTTTAAGTAAAACTGCAGCCAAAATCATACTTACAGGTGTCGGAGCATCAACGTGAGCATCGGGAAGCCACGTGTGCAAAGGAACTAAAGGCAGTTTTACCGCAAAACCGATTAAAAACAGGATTGAAATCAATACTTGAAGTGCTAGCGGAAATTCCGGTGCGCTTACCAAAATCGAAGAAAAATCGCCTGTCATCACACCGTAAGTCGCAAAATAGTAAAAATGCAACAATAAAATGCCAAGCAGCATGAATAAGCTTCCGAAGAAAGTGTATAAAACAAATTTCATCGCAGAAGATTTTGCTTTAGCATCGCCCCATTGACCGATTAAAAAGTACATCGGAATAAGTTCAAGTTCCCAAAACATAAAAAATACAAACATATCCCTTGCACAAAATACCCCTAAAACAGCAGTTTGAAGCAAAAATATCAAAGAATAATAAAATTTGTGTTTTTGTTTAATATTGCTTTTGCTTGCAATCAAAGCCAAAAAGACAATCAAAGAAGTTAAAATGACCATTAAAAGTGCAAGTCCGTCAAGTCCGAAAGCAAGCTTCAATCCCAAAGGCTCAATCCAGCCTGAGCCGAAGAAGGTTATTTCCTTATAGTAAGAAATTCCTTCGGCTTGAGGGTTAAAAAATACCAAAAACATTAATGTATATAAAAAATGCAAGCCGGCAAAAGTTTTTGAAAATCTTCTTATTCTCACTTCATTGTTTTTGAAAAATGAAGTAAAAATGAGTCCTGATGCGACTAATGGTGAAAATATTAAAACTAAAACTGATAGAAAATTCATTATTCTCCTTTATTAATACCCGCTCAATAATCCGAAAGACAGTATTGCCGTATAGGCAAACATAAGAACCGTAAAGGCAAACGCCAAAAATGCAAAAGTATATGCCAAATAACTTTGGAAATTTCCTGTTTGCATTTTTGAAAATGTCCACGAAAACGCTCTTGTACAAAGCGCAGATAAAATTACAACTCCATCGACCAGATATTTGTCGATAATCGAACAAATCCTTGAAGTCCAATAATATAGCTTATCGGCAATAAAACCGTATAAATCGTCAATATAAAACCTGTTGTAAGAAAGCTTATATAACAAGGGTAATTTGAAAGCATTTACTCTGGAATTATAAAAAATCCAAGCGAATAAAAATCCTGTAATACCTATACTTATTGAAACAAAAGCGGGACTAACCGCCCATTTTATTTGTGGAAGTTGAGCCATTTGTGGAATAATTTTTTCAAAAAACGGTGTAAAATATCCCAAAAATACAGTAAATATTGCAAGAATTAAAATTGAGATATTCAAAATTCCGCCCTGTTTTTCAGGCTCGTGAGATCCTCTGTATTTTCCTTCAAACACAAGGAAATATGATCTGAACATGTAAAATGCAGTCATCAAAGAAACAAATAAAAATGCCTGAACGTAAATGAAGTTTTTAGAACTTAACATTGCATTAATAATCAGCTCTTTTGAATAAAATCCGCTGAAACATAAGCCAGAAATTGCCACACAGCCTATTAAATAACAAAGTGCAGTAATCGGAAGAACTTTTCTCATCCCACCCATAAATCTTACATCTTGATGGCTTTGAACAGAATGGATTACGATACCGGAGCAAAGGAAAAGCATTGACTTAAAGAATGCATGAGTTACAAGGTGGAAAAGTCCGCCGGTAAAAGCACCTGCACCTAAAGCCAAAAACATTAAACCGAGCTGCGAGTTTGTTGAATATGCTAAAATACGTTTGAAATCAGTCTGCGTAATTGCAAAGTAAGCGCAAATTAATGCAGTAATGAGCCCCACAATGGCAATAAAGTCCATAACATAATGATTTAGTACGAAAATCGGATAAAGCCTTGCCACCAGGAAAACTCCTGCTGCAACCATTGTAGCAGAGTGGATTAAGGCACTCACAGGTGTAGGACCTTCCATAGCATCTGCAAGCCAAGTATGAAGAGGAAATTGAGCCGATTTTGCAATCGCACCCATAAGCATAAATATCGAAATTGTAATAAAAACAAAATCATTTGTATAAGAGAAAAGGTAATCTGCAATATCAGAAATTGAAGCAAAAGGAATTGTTGCAAGCTGAGGGAACCCTGAGTATTGATACATAAAGTAAGAAAGTGAAATAACGCCTGCCAAAAGTCCGAAGTCACCTATTCTGTTCATTATAAAAGCTTTTTTAGCCGCTTTTGACGCGGATGGTTTTTTGTACCAAAAACCAATCAAAAGGTAACTTGAAACTCCCACCAATTCCCAAAAAACATAAGTTTGAAAAAGGTTTGAGCTTAAAACAAGTCCCAGCATAGAAAAGTTAAACAAATTCAAATACGCAAAAAATCTCGGATAACTTGCATCGTGCTTCATATACACAGAAGAATACAGTTGAACGATAAAGCTTATTCCCGTAACCAAAATAAGCATAACAGCAGCGATATTATCGACATATACCCCTAAATTAAGGGCATAATCTTCGATTTTTAAAAACGTAATTGATGATTCATAACTAAAATTGGGATTATGCAAAATTCCAAGAAGGATACCTATTGAAAATATTAACCCCCAAAGTGTTGAAATAAGAGTTAAACCTGAAATTGCAGGTTTTGAATCCAAAATCCCGAAGAATTTTCCGATTGAAATAATCAGAAAAATCCAAATAGGAAAAAGCATAATTGTATAAATATTTTCAAAGAAAAAATCCATGTACTTAACTTTACCCCTTATCCTTTTAATTCTTTGTAATCTTCAGTATTGACGCTTCGTTTTTGTCTGAACATCAGGTAAAAAATCGACAAGGCGATTGCAACTTCGACCGCTCCCAGAGCAATATAAAACAGCGAAAAGACAAAACCTTCCAGTTTTATATTGTCAAAAAAGCTTGCAAAAGCTATAAAATTAATATTTACCGCAGTCAGCATAAATTCAATGGAAATAAGAACCTTCAAAACATTTTTAGACACGATTGCGCCGAAAAAGCCCATAATAAAAAGAATTAACGCCAAAAGCAAATAATGATATAAACCTATGTTAAATATTAATTCCAAAATATCAGTCATCGTTTTTCTCCTTTAAAATGTTAAAAGTCGAAAAACCGACAACCAGTATTAAAAGTAATATTGAAAACAGTTCAAACGCAACGACGTAATTTGTGAAAAATCCGTCTGCAATGGCTTTAAACATTTGAAACTTGTTTATAAACATTGTTTGTTTTTGCAATATCCAATTTGAATGCGAGCTCAATCCCAAAGATGTTGCGAGCAGATAAATCAGTGCCAAAAACAAAACCCCCGCAGACATAAATGCAAAATAGAATCTGGGTTTAAAGGTTATATAAACAGATTTATCAAGCTTATCGGAGGTAAACATTATTGCAAAAATGAACAAAATCGGAATTGCAATCCCGTAAATTGCGATTTGAATGACAGCATTATAATCCGCTCCAAGTAAGAAAAACATCCCTGCGGTAGCAAAGAAAACACATACCGCACAAATCAGAGAATATAAAATCCTGAATGAAAAAATGCTCAAAAAAGCAAACAAGAGGATTAATCCTGCAAACCCGTAAAATATTAAGCTTTTTAAAATATCTATCTCCACTGCTTTCCTCTTCTACGTCACCCTGAACTCGTTTCAGTGTCTCATTTATACGATTTTGAGATGCTGAAACAAGTTCAGCATGACGATTTTACTCATAACCCTTTCTTTATTATATTATCAGAATAGTTCTTTTTTAAAGTATTTATGTCTAATTTTAAAGATGACTTTTTCTCGTTTGCAAGGTCAAACTTTTTTGTCATTATAATAGCCCCGAAAGGACAGTATTGAACACAATTTCCGCAAAAAATGCATTTATTCAAATCAATCGAGTAATTTTTCGGATAAAATTTCCCTTCGGCATTTTTTTCTTTTTCAATTTCAATAGTTCCAAAGGAAGGACAAACCCTTTGACAAGTACCACAAGCGGTACAAAGAAGTTTTCCTGTTTCGTCGCTCACTAAAGCATGTTCGCCCCTGAAATGTTCGTTTAAAACAGGTTGTTTTTCAGGATATTCAAGAGTAACAGGCTTTTTAAAACAGTGTTTTGCCACAGTCAAATGCCCGATTATAAGTGCTATTGT
>DAOQAU010000024.1:0-23072 GCA_035354275.1 Candidatus Gastranaerophilaceae bacterium | reverse complement strand
GTACAGGGTCTTCCAAGGGTTGAAGAACTTCTTGAAGGAAGAAAACCCAAAGAATGTTCTATTTTGGCCGAAGATGACGGTGTTGCAGAAATCGCTATAGAAGATGATACACCTACTTTATATTTGGTAAATGAAAACGGCAGAGTTGAAATTAAACATACAATAGATTCAAATATTATCGTTGCCGATAAACAAAAAATCAAAAAAGGTCAACCTTTAACAAGCGGCCCTTTGAATCCTCATGATGTTATGAGGTTAAACGGTCCTGAAGTTACACAACAGTATTTGGTTGATGAAGTTCAGCGTGTATATCGCTCTCAGGGTGTTGAAATCGCAGACAAACACGTTGAGATTATAGTAAGGCAGATGACTAAAAAAGTTAAAGTTATCGAGCCGGGTGACACAAAACTTCTTGCGGGCGAACTGATTGAAGTTCAAACATTTGAAAATGCCAACAAAGAGACAAAAGAAGCAGGCGGAGTTGAAGCCACTTGCGAATATATGCTCTTGGGTATTACAAAAGCAAGTTTGAACACAGAAAGCTGGATTTCAGCAGCATCATTCCAGGAAACAACAAGAATCCTTACAGAAGCTGCCGTTGAAGGAAAACAAGATTTGCTCAGAGGCTTAAAAGAAAACGTTATCATAGGACGTTTAATTCCTGCAGGAACAGGTTATCACCACTTGACTCATGCCAGCGAAGAAAAAGACAAAGAGGCTCAAAGAAGAGCAGCGGCAAGAAATCAGGCAAGAAAACCTTCTGCGATTTTAGAAGAAATCGAAGGAATGTTCGGTACTCCCGAATTTGCACTTGACGAAGAGTAAATAAATTAATAAATCAAAAGGGCTGGGGTTTTTGTAAAAAACCCCAGCCCTTTTGATACTTGAATTATTTATTATATAATTAAGAAATGAAAAAGGTTTATGTAGAAACACTGGGCTGCCAGATGAATAAATCCGACACTGAAAAGATGCTCGGGATGCTTTCTTTTATGGGTTATGAAGAAATTAAAGAGCCTAAAAAAGCCGACCTGCTTATAATCAATACCTGTTCAATAAGACAGCTCTCAGAAGACAAGGCTTTTAGCAGAATAGGGCTTTGGGGTAAATGGAAAAAAACACGCAAAAATTTAAAAATAGCCTTTTGTGGTTGTGTCGCCCAACAAGGGGGCGAAAAAATATTCAAAAGGATGCCCTATATAGATTTAATTATGGGAACACACAACATTAACGAATTTCCTGATTTGATTAAACGTATTGAGGCGGGTGAAAAAGTTTGTGCCACAGACGAAACTCCTTTGCCTGAAAAAGATATTAAACTAAAAAGGGCAAAGGGTGTTAATGCTTGGATTACAATAACCGAAGGCTGCGATAATTTTTGTACTTACTGTATTGTGCCTTACACAAGGGGGCGCGAGCGGTCGAGAGCACCTGAGGTTATTATCAAAGAGGTCAAAGAAGCACTTTCGCAGGGTTTCAAGGAAATTACGCTTTTGGGGCAAAATGTGGATAGCTACAAAGGCACTGAGGGGTATTTTTTGGCGCATCTTTTAAAAGATATTAACAAAATTGAAGGAACTTTCAGGATTCGTTTTGTGACATCTTATCCTACAGATATTACAGATGAGTTGATAGAAACTGTAATCAAGTGCGACAAAATTTGCGAATATTTTCATATCCCGATGCAATCAGGCTCAAGTGAGATTTTGAAAAAAATGAACAGAAGATATGACAGGAAAAAATATTTTGAAATAGTAAAAAAGGTTAGAGATAAGGTAAAAGATGTTACCATAACAAGCGATTTTATAGCGGGTTTTCCGGGCGAAAGCGAAGAACAGTTTGAACAAACCTTATCTGCAATAAAAGAATTAGAGCTTGATTACTGTAATACTGCGGCTTATTCTCCCCGCGAGCAGACGGTTGCCGCAAAATGGAAGAATTTATTTTTAACCGAAGAAGTCAAAGATCAAAGGCTTGCAAGGCTTAACAATCAGGTAAAAGAAAGCGCACTTGCTTCAAACAAAAAATTTATCGGGCGTGAAATGGAGGTTTTAATTGAAAAATTTGAAAACCATAAAGGCAAAAATATAATAACGGGAAGAACAAGGAATAACAAAATCGTTCATATTCCTTTTGAAAAAGATTTAAGCGGGCAATTTGTCAATGCAAAAATCACAGGCGCAAAAACATGGTATCTGCAGGGTGAGTTTGTAAATAAAAATTAATAAAACGGCAAAAAAATTTTTTTCGGTTTTTACAATACTGTTATGAATATTGTAAAAATACAAAATACTTCAAATATTTTATTTCGTGGTTATCGAGGCACAGTAAAACAAGTTGAAAGTAATAATAAAGCGGATGATTGTATAAATGATTCAAGTTTTATGAGGAATTTGGATAGTTTGGGTTTTGTTTGTGATTATCTGAAAAAAGAATTTCCCAAAGGCGCAAATATAGCAGATTTTGCATGTTCAAACGGTGATGAAACTTACAGCTTGGGCATTTTGCTTCATGATTGCAATAAGGATAAGAAATATAAGATTACAGGCTATGATATTTCAACAAAAGCAATAGAGGATGCAGAAAAAGGATTTTTGAGTCTTTCTTACAATTACGACGGGGTTGTTGCAAGAGTTTTAACAAAGGACCGTTATGTTTCTAGATTAGGCCAAGATAATGAGAATTGGTTAAAGATTAAAAGCAATTTTAATGAATGTTTTCAAAAGCTTGGTTGGGATTGGGAAAAGTTTAACCTTCAACATCCAAGAGCAAAAAAGAAAGTTACAAAATTACCCTGCGCATCAGGGGATGCAGAAATTGATCTGGCAAGAGTCAAATTTATTCAAACACAAAATAATTTTGTAAAAGCGGGGGATTATTTTGTTCCAAAAAAAGGCGTTTTTGATGACGTTATTGATTTTAAATTGGCAGATATTGTAAATATTGATAAGGAATTAACTCCAAATAAAACAGGCGTAGTGTTTTTTAAAAATGCCCTTTACCATTTGATGTATCAAATAAAAGACGATAAATATTTGGTTGATTTTGACATAAAACCGGTCAAAGAACTTTTTAGTAAAATATATTCAATGTTGTCTGATAAAGGCATTTTTGTCATGGGTGCTTTGAATGCTGATCATTTATTTGGGAGGGCTGTTACAGCGGATTATTTTCATAAAATTAATCAAGACGGTAAAGAATTGACGGTTTATGACACTTCTTTTGTTCATCAGGAATTAAGAGAAGCAGGTTTTGAGCCTATTTTTTATGAGCAGGACGAAAAGACGGTGAATGATTATTTAAGCCCAAAGGTTTATTTACCTTCTGTTTGGAGAAAACTCTCTGAAGAAGAAATTTACCAAAGGGAACAGGAGCAGAAAAAAGAAAAATATGCTCAAATAATTTCTTTGTTGACATAAAATATTAAAACAAAGCCTCGGGATTTCCCGAGGCTTTGCTCTTTTTATTATAATTAATTATTCAATTATCCAGCCGCTTGTAAGATCAACTTTAATGGTTTTAAGTGTTGTTATTGTGACCACCTTACCTGCTTTAAGTTTCACTTTTCCGCCTTTGATAATTGCTCTGATTATTCTCATAAACCAGTTTCTTTGCTGGTCTGTGTTAATGCAACCGGGGAAACATGCAATTTGTTCGATAGGTGTATAAATGGTTTTTGTTTCAAGTCCCATTTTGCCTGTTCTTACAAACAATTTGCCAGGGGTTACGCTTGTTATTTCACCGTTAATTTTGCTTGCTCTTGCAAATATAATATAACGGTCTTTTGTAACAAGGTGTTTGTTTGCTTTTGTTACAAAGCATTCGCCTTTTTTATTGACAGAACTGTTTAATGGTGTAAGTAACATTACAGGAATTGTTGTTCCTGCAGGAATTGTGGCAACTGTTCCGTCGATTGTTACGCCTCTTAGAACATAACCTTCGCCTCTTTTTGCTCTCATAGCTTCCTGAAGCTTTTTGTTAGGGTTAATTCTTGCGTTAATTTGCATGTTGTATAACCCGAAAGCCATTTCTGCCCTTGTTATTGGAGCATCAGGGTTTTTGAATGTTCCGATTGCTTTTTGCGCTCTGAAAAGGCTCCATTTGTCTAAGTTAAGCGCAGATACCATTATATCCATTGCTTCTTTTTTTGTAACGGTATCTTCAGGTCTGAAGGTGTTATCAGATGTGTTTTTGATTAAATCAAAATTGATTGCTCTTTGAATAACATTGTAAGCCCAATGTTTGTAGGGAACATCTGTGAAATCAAATGTTTTTTTCAAAGGTGCTTTGTCCTGGTGAAGTGCTTTAATTACCATTGCGGTAAATTCTGCTCTTGTTGCTGTTTCGTCAGGTTTAAAATTTCCGTCAGGGTATCCCACAAGAACATCTTCATCCGTAAGTGCCTGTATTTGTTTGTATGCCCAGTGATTTTCAGGCAAATCGGGATAACTTTTTGCAATTGCATTGCTTGCCATCAGCCCGATTACAAATAAGGACAAAACCAAATTTCTAATCGCTAGTCTCATTTTTCTTCTCCTTTTTCATAACTTCAACTATCTCTATACTTGAATTAAATTTGCTAATCTATTAATATATAAATGTAATTAATTCACTATTTAATTATACATTCGGAAAATTTATTGGCAAGTACTTTTATGAAAGAGATGGGGAAAAAAATTTTAATATATACTTTGGGAGTTTTCCTCTGCGGGAGCGTCGCTTTTGCCATGCCTAAAAAAGCTTATAAACACTTCATTAAAGCAAACGAATATTTTGCAATAAACGATACAGATAATGCTGAAATAGAATACAAAGCAGCAGAAGAATTGGCACCCGATGAATTAAGTATCTGTTTAAAACTTGCGACTTTATATTCTAATATCCAAGACTGGAACAACGCGCTTTTGTATTACCAAAAAGCTTCCAAATTAAACCCCGATGACGGTTCTATAATGCTAAATATTGCAGCTGTTTTGCGCGCACAAAAAGATTATAAAGGGGCTTACGAAGCATACCAAAAAGCTTCCCAACTGCTTCCAAATTACACTTACATTCATTTAAATCTAGCTCAAATGCAGGAATTAATGAATCAGCAAAAAGAATCGATAGAAGAGTACAAAAAATTTCTTATCTCATATCCTGATAACATTGATGCAAGAAAAAACCTCGCCGCACTTTATTTGAACCTCGATATGGACACCGAAGCAGTCGGTGAATACGAAGCGATTTTGGCAAAATCCCCTGATGATTTTGACGATTGGACAAATTACGCCAAAGCACTTTTGTTGACCGAAAATTTTAAAAAAATTCCTGAAGTTGTACAAAAAGCAATGCAGGATGATCCTGAAAATGTTCAATTAAAAATAATCCTTGCGACGGCTTACGAAAACACAGGCGAAAAAGAAAAGGCGATTGTGGAATATCAAAGTGCTTTTAAAATGGACCCTTCTCTTGTGGAAGTTCAATTCAACATCGCAAAACTTTCAGATGAACTGGGAAGAGAAGCAGATGCCATAAAATATTATGAAGCATGCCTTGATACCCTGCCCGATAATTCTCAGGCTTATTACAATCTTGCAAATATTTATCAAAGAAAACAAGAGTTTAACAATTCGCTTTCAACTCTGAATAAGCTTAAAAGTAAAGAAAAAGAAGATGTAAAAATCTTAAAAGAAATCGGCAAAAATTATTATATGTCGGGCGATTTTGTGCAGTCCATAAATTATTATAATGAAGCACTTAAACTCTCCGGCGACAATGCCCAAATATATTATTATATGGCACTTTCTTATACCTTGATGAAAGAGTATGACAAAGCAGTTGAAAACTACAAAAAATCGATTTCGCTTCAGGATGATGCTAAAGTCAAGTCAGAACTTTCAAAATTATATGTGACCGTTGCAAACAATTACAATCAAAAAAATGACTATGTAAGTGCGGTGGCAAATTTTAAAGAGGCGGTTAATTTGAATAAAACAGACGCTACTTTGTATTGTGATTTGGCTGATGCGCTTTTGCTTCAAGGTAGTACTAAAGAGGCTATTGAGGCTTACAAACAGGCATTGGATCTTGATAAAAACAATGTCGACTTAATGTTAAGCCTTGCAAATGTTTATAAAAATGATTCAAAACCGACTGAGGCGCAAAAATATTATGAGCAGGTTTTGACGGTTGATTCGCAAAATTTAGATGCACTTTTTTATATTGGCGCAATTTGCTTTGAATCAGGTGATAGCAAAAAAGCAAAAGAATATCTTATTCGCGCTACAGGAGCAAAACCGGATTTTTCAAATGCTTACTATTTGCTTGGAATGATTTGCGATAAAGAAAAAAATTATCCCGATGCGATTTTATACTACAAAAAATTTATAACACTAAGTCCTAAAGATGAAAGCGCAATACAAATTAAAAAAAGGTTAACTCTGCTTGAAAACGCAAGAAAAAAATAGAAAAAAGGGTCACACTAAAATTTTTTGGGACGGGGTTCCTGCAACAGTCAGGAAATCGCCGCTTGAGGATTCTTTGTATAATTTTTTGTTCAAATCGGTTTTCGGGCATATCGCAGGTATTATTTTAATTTGTTTTTTTGTTTTTCTTTTGAATTTTTTAGGGATTACTCCAAAAATTAAAGACAATGTGATGAAAGTAAAAGATATAGCCTTTACTCTTGCAGGTCCTGCAAACAAAGGCTCTGTATCTCAAAACAATCAAAATCAAGTTTCTTCCGAGCCTGCAAATAAGTTAAAAACTTCTTCAATGCCACAGACAAAATCTGTCACACAAAAAATAAAATCAAGCGGAGTTTCGGATTTTGAGATTCCTATCCCTGATTTTAAATCAATGAGTTCCGGATTAAGTTCTTCAAAAACTTCAAGAATCCACGCTTCAGGATTAGAGGTTTCGACAAATTCTGTATCAGCAGCAGGCGGCTCGTCTTCTTCGGATTCTTCTTCCACAGGCGGAGGAGGATTCAATAAGGTTGCTACAAAAAATTTAATCGTGGCTTATGATATTTCGCCTTACGTAAACGAATTGAAAAGAGAAGTCAGGTGGAGTTGGAAAATTCCTCCTACAGCCGGCGGCAAAAGAGTGGAGTTGTTTTTGCGCATAGCAAAAGACGGAAGGCTTATGATATTAAACGTCAAAAGAACCTCCGAAATAGGGGCTGTTGATAACGCGGCACTTGATGCAGTAAGAAAATGTATGCCGCTTAATCCGCTTCCTGTCAAATACAACAAAAGTTATCTGGATTTGATTTTTTCATTCGATTCGGCAACAAATTCAATCGGCAGCCGTTATTGATTATTGAAAAAATAATTTATTTAATATAGTATTTATAAACTTAATTTTATGGGGGCAAAAAATGAAAAAAAATCTTATTTTGACAGCAAAAATTTTATCGGTTTTATTTTGTTCAATTTATGTTTTATTTTTAATTTTGCCTTTAATTCTTTCTCCGATTGCAGATAGTTACAAATCTGACATTTCAGAGTTTATTGAAAAAGAATCAGGCTTTAAGGTTAATCTTGAAAGAATAAGAATAATAACTACGCCAAAATTCACTTTAGGCATAAAAGCGGGCAAAACAGAAATATTTTTGCCAAATAAAGAAAAATTTTTGCAGGCGGATAATTTTCAAATAAAGGTTTCACTTTTGCCTGTTTTATTTAAAAAAATAGAGTTGGACCTTATAAGCGCAGATAACATTGATGTTGTTTTAAAAGTTCAAAAAAAAGGAAAATTTTTAATTGAAAATTATATTCCTAAAAACAAAGAAGAAAATAAAGAATTAAAATCTTTGCCTTTTAAATTATCCGATAATCTTCCGGATGTAAAAATAAATGCTCATAAAATTACATTTGTTGAGGCTTTGTCGGGCAAAAAATATTCTTTATCCGGATGTGATACAAAAATTACCGATTTTGTTTTTAACAAAAAAATAAAAATTTCAGGCAAGGGTGAAATGATTCTTGATGAAAGAAAACAACTTGATTATGACATAAAAATCTTAAATAAAATTATGCCTAAATCTCATTTAAACGATTTGATTTTTAACCCCCAGCCCTTAGAACAAAAGCCTCAGCAATTTATTTTTAATATTATTGATATTTTTGAAGCACTTTACAGTAATAAATTTAATTCAAATATAAAGGTTGATGTAAAAACTTACGGTGACATAGAAGATGTAAAAGTTGACGGGTTTATAAATATTGATAAACTAAGTCTTGCGATTAATAATAAAAAACTGCCCGACAGCTTTATTTTATTAAAACTCAAGGGTAATAAAATAGATCTTGATTGCGATTTTTATACTGCAGAAAAAGAAATTACACACATTAAAGGTGTTTTTAAAACAGGTAAAAAGCCGGATATAGATATGAGTTTTAAATCAAATTTGAGTTTGAATAATCTTGTTGAAATATTTAAAAATATTACGGCATCTTTTGATATTAATGATTTTCAGACTCTCAGTGCCGGCGGTTATATAAATGCAGATTTTAGAATTAAATCGAACCTAAAAAAAATTCTCTCCTCAGGATATTTTAAGATTCCTCAAGGAAGTTTAAAATACGGTTTGTATAATGTTGCCATCAATGATATTAATTCTGACATAAGTTTTGATAATAATATTGTAAACATTAAAAAAACAGGTTTTTCAATTCTTGGAAATCCGCTTAGGATTTATGGAACAATTTATCAAGATGCAAAAGCAGATATAAATATTGTTGCTGAAAAATTAGCAATAAAAAGTCTTTTGCTTTCTTTAGGGCAGGTGAGTTTATTAAAAGAAAATAAATTTAACAGCGGGGATTTAAGCTTAAAGGCTTCATTAAGCGGGGAATTAACAAAGCCTGAAACAGCAGTTAATCTCTATGTAAATAAAGTGAATTTAAAAAATATTCCGACAAATTCTTCGGTGATTTTGTCGGCGCTTAATATAAAACTAAAATCTGATAAAAAAGCATATAAAGGGACCGCAGATTCCGTAGATTTTAAGATTATAAATCCTGCGGCAGTAATTTATGTGCCCAAGCTTGTTGCAAATATTGAACCTGAAGAAGTTATTATAAGTCCTTCAACTGTTTTTATAGATAAAATAAATTTGAATGTTTCGGGCTTAATTAAAAATTATTTAACCGATAAAATTGTTTTGGATATCAAAACCGGCGGGGATATAAAATCAACACTAAAAGGAACTGTTAACAGCAGCTCACAAAAATTAAACTTAAATTATTCAATTCCAAGACTTTGCAATTTTTCAATTCCCGGCTTTGCAAATTCAAAGATTCAGGCAAAAGGAGATGTTGTAATCTCAGGATCTATGATTAACCCCAAATTAAAAGGAGTCTTTATTATTCCATACACTTATATTCCCGATATGTTGGTTTCAATGGATGATATGGTTATAAACCTTGACGGACCTATTGTCAAAGGTAACGGTACAGTTAAGAGAATAAGATCAAGCGGGCTTGTTGCACAAAATTTAAGTTCTGATTTTATATTAAAAGGAGATTTATTTTATTTAAAAAATATTACAGGCGATGCTTACGGGGGTAAGCTTAAAGGTGATATAGTTTACAATATTATTAACGGAGAAACGGGGGTTGATTTTCAAGGTTATAATATGAATGCAACTAATGCTATTGCAGCCGCTTCAGGGATTAAAAATGCGCTTAGCGGAACATTGGGGTTTGATACTAAAATCAAATTCAGGGGCATTGAATATTCCGATATCCTCAAATCGCTTAAAGGTAATTTTTCATTTAAGATTGAAGAAGGGGCACTTGGCAGAGTCGGAAGTTTAGAAAGCTTTTTGAATGCCCAAAATATTCTTGCAAACTCTGTTATGAGAGTAGCTTTAGATACGGTTGCTTCAATATCAACGGTTAAAAATACGGCATTATTTAAATATATAAAAGGAGATATGACATTTAATAACGGGTGGGCAAATATTTCATACATAAAAACAAGCGGCCCGACAATGTCTTATTTTGTAAGCGGAAGATATAATTTGTTAAACGGAACAACAAATGTTGTTGTATTAGGAAGATTAAGCTCAGACGTAGTTGCATTGTTAGGTCCTATAGGAGAACTTTCGGTAGATAAATTAACGTCTTATATTCCTAAGTTTGGTACACTTACCGCAATTATAATAAAATCTATGACAACAAGTCCCGCCCAAGAAAATGTTGCACAAATACCTCCCTTAACGGGCTCGAATAAATATTATAAAGATTTTAAAGTTGTTTTTAACGGCGGGATAGAAAGCAAGTCTTCTGTAAAATCATTTAAATGGTTATCCGATACAGATATTTCCGCAATAGATATTAAAAGCACTTTGACAGATGTAAAAAAACAGTTTACTGATGTCAAAAAAAATACAGTAGAAGAAGTTAAAAAACAATATTCGGATGTAAAAAATTCTACTGTAAATGAAGTTAAAAATACCGTTAATGATACTAAAAAACAATTACAAGACGCAGCAGGAGAGTGGAAAAATTTAATTAAGTTTTAATGGTTTGATTTTTAATTTTATTTGTTTTAGAATTTTGACCGTGAGTTATAGGAGGGCATAAATATGAAAAAGATTTTATCAATTACATGTGTTTTAAGTTTATTGATCGGTACAAGAGTTTTTGCTGCAGAAACTTATACCGGAGGGCTTGTAGATTCTTTGAATCAGAAAATCAATAAAGTCGCATCACCTGTTGTAAATAAAGAAAAAGAGGTAAAACAAAAACAAAAAGAAATGCAAGAATTAAAACAAAAGCAGTTAGAAGAACAAAAAAAACAGGCTGAGGCAAGACAAAAGGCTCAAAAAGAATTAATAGACAAGAAAAAACAGCAAATTCAAACTCAAAAAACTTTATTTAATCAACAAAAAGAAGAAATTAAAAACATTTTTAAACTTGATAAATAATGTTTAAATAAAAGTTGTAATTAACAACTTAAAATGATATAAAAATATCTTTGAGATGGAGATTGGAAACTTCTATTTATGGTATTAAGTAAACATGCAAATCTGTTTTATTATTTTATTACTGCTTGAGATATTGCTATGCTTAAAACGCCCAGCGCAGACCCCACTGAAGAGCTATACCGTTTCTTCCACCGCCTCTGAGCATTGTTTGTGCAAACCCTGTCAGCCTGTCGCCCCATTTTCTCTGGATACCAACTCCATATTCTACATATGGCGCTATTGACATTCCAGGCAATTGGACATCGTTAGCAACGAATGTTCCTCCTGTTGATATATTGTAAACCATATTTGCTGCAATGTAAGGCTGCCAGCCATTATTAAGGTTTCCTATGAATTTAATACCCGGTGCAAGTTGTAGCACATGCAAAGGGTCAGATGTCATATTGACTCCAGAAGCCGTCGTATAATCAAAGGTATTAGCAAACGTGTAACCTGCCATAAGGCTCGGTTGAACAATAAGCTTCCCTCGCAAAAATTCAAAATTATAACCTGATTTAATAGCAGCACCCGCAACAAGTGTCGTGAAATTATCAACCCCTGCTGTTGTGTAGGCGTTTCCGTTATTTCCACCCAAGTTCAAAGTCACGGCTGTGAAGAAATTTCCTTTATATGCGGTTCCGGTTAATCCTGCCAATCCCCCGTTTTGATAAACCCCTGTTGTATAATAATTTTGGTGTGAGCCGTTATATCCTACATAAGCTGTTAAATATCCGTCAAAACCATGTTTTAAGCTTACTATATCGGTGTCTCCTCCAATCAACATCCCGTAAGAAACATTGGAAACATTCGGTCCATTATTCATCGGGACATTTTCAAACGTCGCATACTGCTTAAACCACAGACCTTTGCTTGATTCCTGCAAGAAGGTTGGAGAAAATACAAAATTACCATCGGCAGAAGCAACTTTGTTTTGGTATTTCATCAATAATCTATCGTATTTGGAAGATGCCATTAGTGCATCCATTCTTCCCAAAGCTTCATTATAAACATTGGCTTGATTTAAGTAACTTCCTGTTTGGATATTTATAGAAGAGGTTAATATTGCAGGATTATAAGCTTTATAATCACCGCTTGAGCCACCTGACAAAAACATTAACGATCCTGTTGATTTGTCGTAATTCAAGTTATATTTTAAAATATTCCCCATTACACAGCCGGGTGAAACCGTAACATAATCTTTAACGTTTTCATCTGCAATAGACAGACTTACAGATTTAGCTGACGAATTACCCATTGTGTTTACATGATTAACATAAAGACTTCCGGTTCCTGTGATAGGGTTTGCAGATGTTATTTTATCCGCCAAGCCGTTTGCTAAATCAGCGTCTATAGCCAGATTAGTAACACCGTTAATGGAAAGATTATTAAAACTAGCCGTTCCAGTCGATTTATTTATTAAATCAATAGAACCGCCGTATAGGTTTACATTGTTACCATCTAGCAGGTTTTCTTTATTTAAAAACATTGTTCCGTTGTAAAAATTGATTGTAGAATTATTAACATTTTCGTTAAATGTAATTTTGCCGTCTGTTGGGGCAAACGTTGTGCCTGCAAGATTTGTAGAAACATTTATTTTGTTAATATTAATGCTTGCACCGGACTCGGACGTGATTTCGTCATTAAAGGTTACGGCTCCGCCATTTCCTGAGTTAACGTTCATAACAGAACCTGAAGCAAGATAGACGGCGCTTGAAGCTCCCGACGCTTTATTGTTTGTGAATGAAGTAGTTCCTCCATCAGCAATTATTTTTAAAGTCCCTGAGTTATAAATCGCACCACCGTTAGAAGTTGCAGTGTTATTTTCAAAAATACTGTTAGTTATTTGAATTGTTCCTGTATTGTTAATTGCCCCGCCATTTACGCTTGAAGAGTTATTTTTAAATAATGAGCCGCTCAAGAAAATGTTTCCTGTATTATAAACGGCTCCTCCGTTTTTAGCAGAATTGGCATCGCTCAAGGAGGAACCCCCAAAAGTAGCACCTGTTAAATTAAATGTTCCGCTGTTAAATATTGCACCACCGTTTCCAAGCAGGGCATTATTACTTTTAAATGTCGAACTAGTTAAGGTAACTGTAGAAGAATTATAAACAGCACCGCCATTGGCAGTTGTTGTATAGTTAGAAGTGAAAGAATCATTTAATCCTGTCATTGTGCCTGAATTATAAATTGCACCGCCTAAGGCTGCGCTATTGCTCACAAACGCTGAAGTGTTAATAGTAGCTACATTTGCATTATATAGCAGTCCACCATTTGCAGTCGAAGTGTTATTATAAAATACGCTGTCTGTAATTTTTACTGTTCCGTTATTGTTGATTCCACCACCGTTGCTTGTTGAAGAAAACCCATTCCAAGAGGTGTTTACTGTGCCGTCGGATTTTAAAGATCCGACATTTGTAATATTCAGTGTTTGACCTGCCAAAGTGTTAGCTCCTGAATATCCTAGTCCGACAATATTTTTATCGTTGCCAAATATGTCAAGTGTGGAGACTGCACCACCCATTGTACCTAGATTATAGTCAACATAAGTATCTCTGGTGGCTGAAAAAGAACGAGTTGGAGCAATGTCTTCAATTGCATAATTTAAGCCTGCTATAGTTGTTCTTCTTACGTCGTAAACCCCAGCCGTAGAAGGTGTAAAATAATATTTGTAATCAGTAGTAAAAGTGCTAAAAGCACTCAAGGTAGGTGAAATTCCGCCACTAAATAAAGTCAATGATGATATAAGTCCGTCATTTAAAATATTTATTAGTCCTGTATTTAAAACATTGGAAGGATTTATTATAGATGAAACAGTAAACATATCGTTTTGATTTGTAGCAAAATCCGCATCGAATTGCAACGAAGAATCAGATGTAGAAGTAAACGAATTTAGATTAATCCTATCTGTTGCATTATTGTTGGCGAGGTTTAATATGGCATCATAAATGTTTAATTTAACATTATTAGTGTAAAAATTAGACGAATTAAGTCCTGTTGAATCGGTTAATCTCGTATTTCCGGTATTTCCCAAGGTTAACATTCCGCTGTATAAATTAATCGTAGAGTCACTTACGTTTTCATTAAAAATAATTTCGCCCCCAGAAACAAGTCCCAAGCTGGTTTGGTTTATATTTATAACATTGCCGATGGCAGAAGATGCTATTTTATCGTTAAATGTCATAACTCCGCCATTGCCGGCATTCAGATAAGTTGTTCCTCCGGCTAAGTATAGTGCGTTAGAAATGTTATTTGCCTTGTTTCCTGTAAATGAAGTTGTACCGTTATCCGCGACTAATTTAAGGGTGCCGGTATTATAAATCGCCCCACCCTGACTTTTAGCGGTGTTATCAGTAAAAGTCGAATTAGTTATGGTTGTTGTTCCTGTGTTATAAATCGCCCCGCCCCGTCCATATGCGTAAGTAGAAGCCGTAGTTCCTGTGGCATTGGCATTATTTCTGTTAAATGAACTGTCTGTAACGTTTAATTGACCCGAGTTGTAAATTGCCCCACCGTAACCGTAGGCATAAGTTGATGATGCATTTCCCTTTGCCGTTGCTTGAACATAGTTGTCATTAAAAGTTCCGCCGTCTATAGTGACTTTTGCAACTTGTGTCCCGGCCGATGCATTATAAATGGCTCCACCCTGGGCATTTGCATATCCACTTGAAGATGATGCATTTGTATAGTTGTTTTTAAATACTGTATTTTCAACATCCAAAATAGAATTTCCTGCACCTGTTGTTGAAGATTTATAATTATAAATCGCCCCGCCTAGCGCATTTGCATATCCGCTTGTGGAAGCCCAAGTAGATTCTGCTTTGGCGTAATTTGTATCAAAAGTGCTGTTGTTAACATTGGCGTTAAGGTTTGTTGTTCCTGTAGTTGCATAGCCATAATTAAAAATCGCCCCACCGTATGAAGTAATCGCTGCAGTCGAGGAAGAATTTTTTGCAAAGTTTTTTTCAAAAGTTCCGTTATCAACGTTTATAGTTGCACTTCCGGAACCGGTTGTCGTTGATATATAATTAGCAATTGCTCCGCCGTATTTTGCTGAATTTGTATCAAAAGTATTGCCGTTTACAGTTAATGTACCAGCTGTATTGAAAATAGCCCCGCCATAAGAAGCCGTGTTTAATTTGAAAACGTTATCTGTAATATTTACAGAATTTACACTCAAGTTTGTTCCTGTTGAAGTCCAGGTATTATAAATTGCTCCGCCATAAGTAGCCGTATTTTCTTCAAATCTGTTATCTTTTATATCCAAGGTATTTGTGCTTGAATTAACTCCGGTACTGGAATTTGTTGAAGATAAGGTGTTAAAAATCGCCCCGCCGTTATTCGCAGAATTTTTCTTGAAAATATTATCCAAAATGCTAACAGTATTGCTGCTTGAATTAACTCCGGTACTGGAATTTGTTGAAGACATAGTGTTATAAATCGCTCCACCATAAGAATCAGCGGCTGTTTTTGTGCCTATTGTTGTGCTGCTGTTTGTTGCAACTGCATTGTTTTGTTCAAAGGTATTACCCGTGATATTTGTCGTGTTTACAGATGAATTAGCCACCGCCCCAGAATTACCGGTATACGTGTTTGTATAGATTGCCCCACCATAGCTGTAAGCGTTGCTCGTGCCTGTAGTTGTACTGCTGTTTGTGGCAGTTGCGGAATTGTTTTTAAACTCGTTATCCTTAATGTTTGTAGTGCTTGAAGCAGAGTTTTTAAGGTTAGTGCTTAGGCCTGTATTGACAAAAACAGCACCGCCATAACTTCTGGCCGTGCTTGTACCTGTTATTGTTGTTCCACTGTTTATTACGCTAAGAGTATTAGTATCGAAAACATTGTTGTTGATATTCGTCAGGTGATTTGCGCTACCACTTCCGCTGTTGAGTACGGAAGAAGTAGCATAAATCGCCCCACCATAACCATATGCGTTGCTTGATCCTGTTGTTGTTATCGCACTATTGGTAACATTCAAGGAATTATTGCGGAATAAGGAATTGTCATTAATGCTTAATTCGGTATTTGTAATCCCTGAACCTGAAGCCGTGGAAGTAAGGCTGCTATAAATAACTCCACCATAACCGTAGGAACTGCTTGCACCTTTTGTGGTATTGCTGCTGTTTGTTACTGAAAGATAATTGCCGTCAAATGAGTTTTCATTAATATTTATTTTATTGGTCGCTGTTTGAGTTCCAGAAGCAGTTGCAGCAGCTATACTTAAAATTGCTCCACCATATCCGTTTGTGTTGGTATTTGTTAAATAAGAAGTGCTGTAACCTGTTGCCGTACTATTATTTAATGCCAGTGCAAAGTTGTCATTAAAGTCATTTCCTGTAATGTTTGTTGTGTTGCTTGTAACATTGATACCCGTAGAGGATGCGGTTGCTGTTGAATTATTATAAATCGCCCCGCCAAAAGCCTCTGCATAGTTGTTTCTAGCTACTGCATTTAAACCTGTTATAGTTCCCAAATTTTTGCCTACAGCCGAGTTGTTATTTATTGTGCTATTTTTAATATTTGTTGTAACTGTTGCCGTGTTTGTGCCGGTACTTGAAGTCGTTGCTTTAGTGATATTATAAATCGCTCCACTATAAGCATCAGCGTAGCTGTTGCCGTTAGTTGTCGTGCCGTTGTTTACAACCGTAATCGAATTGGTATCAAAAAGACTTTCAATATTGAGGGTATTTAATGCTGTATTAATCCCTGTACTGTTTGCAGTGGCAGTGAGGCTATTATAAATGGCCCCGCCGTATCCATAAGCATTGCTTGCACCTGTTGTGGTGTTGCTGTTGGTGGTATTAATATAATTTTGTCTGAAATTATTGCTTAAAATATTTGTGATGTTTTCTGTGCCTGCGAGACTTGTAATTGCTGAGGTTGCACTTGCAGTTGCGGTTGTTATATTATAAATCACTCCGCCATAACCATATGCGTTACTTCCAAAGGCTGTTCCGTTATTTTTTGAATTAATAAAATTATCATTAAATGTGTTGTTTGAAATATCTGTTGAGTTTAAAGTATTTCCTGCTCCTGTAATTCCTGCAGTTGTGGTGTTATAAATAACTCCGCCATAACCGTAAGCACTGCTTGTGCCTGCTGTTGTTATTGCGCTGCTGTTTGTAACAGCTATAGAATTTGCACTAAATAAGTTATTGTTGGAAATATTAGTCTTATTTGTGGCAGTTCCTGTTCCTGAATTTGATGCGGCAGTTGTGTTGTAAATCGCTCCACCATAGCCGTAAGCACTGCTTGAACCTTTTGTTGGATTGCTGCTGTTTGTAATTGTCGCAGAATTGCCGCCAAAAGAAGTGTTATCAGTGATGTTTAAGATGATTGTAGCATTTCCTATTCCTGAAGCGGTTGTTGTTGAGCTATTATAAATACTTCCGCCCCACGCGTTTGCATTGGTGTTTGCCAAATAAGAAGTACTGTAACCAACAGCTGTACTGGTATTGGTAGCTATTGCAGAGTTATTATCAAAAGAATTATTCTGAATGTTTGTGGTGTTATTGGCTGTGTTTATTCCATTACTTGACGCGGCTGCGGTTGCAATGTTAAAAATTGCTCCGCCTGCTGACTCTGCGTAATTAGTACGGGTTGCGGCCGTTAATCCGGTTATGCTTCCTGTATTTTTACCTGTTGCAGAACTGTTAGTTATTGTATTGTTTTTGATGTTAGTCGTGACGTTTGAAGTATTTACTCCAGCAGTTCCTGAAGCTGATGATGCAGTCGTATTATAAATAGTACCGCCGTAAGCTCTTGCATAACTGTCGCCGGTTTTTGTAACTCCGTTGTTTTCAGAGGTAGTGTAGTTTGCATTGAAATTGTTATTGTTGATGTTTGCAGTATTGTTTGCGGAATTTGTCCCTGTACTGTTTGTAGTGGCAGTAAGACTATTGAAAACTGCTCCGCCATAGCCGTAAGCACTGCTTATGCCGGTCGTAGTATTACTGCTGTTTGTCGATAAAATAAAATTGTTAGAAATATCATTTGAAAGAATATCTGTGGTATTTGTTGAATTAGAGGCACTTGTGATTGCGGAAGTTGCACTTGAGGTTGCGGTCGTTATATTGTAAATCGCTCCGCCGTAGCCATAAGCGTTACTTGGGCCTGTTGTTGTATTGCTGCTGTTTGTAGCGGTAATTGAATTATTATTAATAGTTGTATTATTAGAAATATTTGTTGAATTTACAGCATTGCCAGAACCTGAATTAGTCACGCCGGTTGTATTATAAATAGCCCCGCCATAACCATATGCGTTGCTGGTTCCAAGGGTTGTATTATTGCTGTTGTTTGTTGCAACAACCGAGTTGGAATTAATTGAAGTATTATCCTTAATGTTTGTGGTGTTAGAGGCATTTCCTTTGCCAGAAGCGGTTGTTGTTGCTGAGTTAAAGATTGCTCCACCATATCCGTACGCGTTCGTGTTTGCGGAATAAGTTGCACTGTAGCCGTTTGCTGTACTGCTGTTTAAAGCCGTTACATTGTTGTTGTTAATAGAGTTTTGTTCAATATTGGTTGCCACAGTTGAATTTGAATTGATTGAAGCTGTGGTTGAGGAAGAAGCCGCAGTTGTATTATAAATCGCGCCGCCGTATGCGTTTGAATTACTCGTGCGGGCAGGGCTTTTTGTAACAGAAAGGCTACCGGTTTTTTCGCTTTTTACTTGGTTGCTGCTAAAGTTGTTTGCCTTAATATTTGTAGTGTTTGTTGCTGTATTTGTTCCTGTTCCGGCACCTGAAGTGGTTGCCGTGGCTAAATTATAAACCGCCCCGCCATAAGCTTGCGCGTAGCTTGTTCCATTGGTTGTAGTTGCGCTATTTATTGCTGTGTTTGTATTAGCGCTAAAGGTATTTGAATTAATATTGGTTGTGCTTGTGCGACTTCCAATATTATTACCTGTAACAGAGGACGTTAATGCCACACTGTTGTAAATTGCTCCGCCGTAGCCTCTTGCAGTATTATCGTAATTTGTTGTGCTTCCTGAATTTGTACTTAAAGTAAAATTGTTATTGAATGTATTTGAAAAACCCGTGCTCCCGATTGTATATTCGGAATTTACTGCACTCGTTATAGCCCCTGTAACGCTTGAAATAATGCCGTTGTAAATTGCCCCACCATAATTTAAAACAGAAGTAGCTGCGGTTGTTGATGTTGTACTGATGGTTTTTGCAGAAGAGTTATTGGTAAAAGTTGAATTCTTAATAATAAAATTTCCGGCTGCATTAAAAAAAGCACCGCCCTGAGAAGTTGCACTGTTGTTATAAAAAGTTGAGCCTGTAATAGTCGAATTACCTAAGTTATTGTAAAAAACTCCGCCGTTTGTTGCTGTGTTTGAGCTAAAAACGGAATTGTTTATTGCGACAGTTCCGCCATTGTTATATATAAAGGCACCATTTCCGACTAAGTTAAAATTCTTTATCGAATTTAAGACGCTGCCGTCTGGGTTTAGTGACCCAAAATTATTAACATTAAGAGTTCTCAATGCAACAAGAGTTACACCTGAAAAACCAGCGCCGTTAAAATTGTAATTGGCACCATTTAGCGTTAAAACGCTGTTCACGCCAGCGGTTCCACTCATCGCGCCGAGAGCAGAAGTTGACACCATGTTGTCATTGGCGATAAAAATTCTAGCGTTGGTGGAGCTGCTTATAGCTGATTTTAATTGGGTAAATCCACCTGTGTAGTTTTCTGCGAAGCAAGCTTGAGGTATAAGACTTCGCAAAAAACACAATGCTAAAACAATAGCGAGATGTTTGATATCTTTATTCAATTTCCTGTTGCCCAAGTTAGTTATTAAAAACATTATAACAAAAGCGTTTCAAATTGGCAACAAATAACGATTATTGTTTACATTTCCCTATTTGCCTGTTAATTCATTCATGCCACAAATAAATGTAACAAGACTGGAATCTTTAGGCTGACTTCAAAAAACCTGCAATGTACATACAGAGTTCATTGCAGGTGAAGTCGAGTTTTAAAACGCCAGTAAACGGCTATTAAACGTCTTATAAACGCCGATTAAAATCCAAGCCCAAAATATCTCGTTGCATTTTAGCAACCATATCTGGAGTTAAAGTTTTGGGTTTGGCAGGATTTATTAAGGTCGGTAGTTTCATTGATTTTTTCAAGGCTGGCAAGTGCTCCAAAATATTCATAACAGAATAAAGTTCTTCTTGGCTGAGTTTTCGACCAGCGTCGATATCGGATGATATTTTTTTCATCATTTTCAAAGCCAATTCTTCTGTGTCCCTGCCGAAATTATTTTTAATTTCTTCAATATTTATCCGCTTTTTTACCCAATTGTATTTTTTCATCCAATTAAAAACCGTCCGCCTTGAAGTTCCAAGCTTTGCCGCAATCTCTTCTGCGGAAAGGTTTTCGATTGAATAAAGTTCATAAGCTTTGTTTGCCAGTTTTAATTTGTTCATTTTTCGTACCTCACTCGTGGATTTTTAATTCCTAAATACGGATTATGCTCAATCAAACCATTCTCAAATGCCCATTTTAAAATACTTCCTGTAAGTGTAACTCCATTGCTCACTGTTTTTGGGCGATATTTTAAACTGAGGGAGTGCATAAATTCTTTTATCATAACAAGAGTGATTTCATCTAAATATTTTTCGCCAAAGTACTGAAGGATATTAAATTTTAGCTGATATTTATACCCCTTCAATGTGTTTTTTGTTAATTTTCTATCCGCTAAAAATCCTTTTGTCACATCTTTGAACAAAATTCTTGATTTAACGTTCAATTCTGGCTTTTCGATTAATTCAAAATTCAAATTTGGCAAATTAATATAGGTATAAATTTTTCCGTCGAACTTGAGTTTCCCTGCCTCTATTAGTGTCTCAAAATCAGGATTTTCAATATACATCGCAATTTCATCAATCGTAAATTGCTTTAATCTTCTCGCTAATTTTTCTAACATAGCACCTCCTTGGCTATTTCTGCAGTGATTTCCGTAAAACAGTTTTCTCTGGCAATAGTTTCGAATTGGTTTATTGCCTGTGCAATTTGGCGAAATCTATTATGTTTTGTGTGTAAAAGTTCAATTGCCTCCGCAGAAAAATTAACTTCTGCAAGTTTGTCCACAATTTCTTTTACATCTGCCACACTAAAAGTTTCAAATTTGACAATCTCTGAGAATCTATCATATAGATGCCGATGTCGTTCAAGTTTTTTATTAACCAAACCCATTCCTACAAAAATCATCGGGCAATTTGTTTTGTCATGAATATCTCGGAGCGTTTCAATCGATTTTTTATCATTTGCAAGATAATCAATTTCATCGATTATCACAATTTTTTGAGATGCTTTGAGATTTTTTACGCACAAATTAAAATTGTCGGAAGTCAAATATCTCGGCACTTCTTCAAGTTCTTTTACAATTTCTTCCAACAGCCATCGCCCTGTCATTAAATTTGTACAACGGATGTAAACGCTGTCATATTGGCAAGCTAACCAAAGTGCTGTTTGTGATTTTCCTAAGCCAGGCTCGCCGTATACCAACGCCATTTTTGGTAAATTTGCAGGTTTTGCAAGGAGATTCTCTATTAATCCTATAAAATTTTTAACGTTTTTTGTTTTTACAAAAGTTTTATTCATGATAAATTTTATACTCCTTTGTTTGTTGGAATTCTTGTATCCAAATATTATCTGGCTCGTTCTTTACAAGCCATTCGTATTTTTCCAAGTTGTTTTTAAAGATTGGTTTGCCGTTAATTTTTCTTTCTTCTTTTAGGGGCGGAAGCGAAGCTTCCGCCCCTACCATAACTTCAACCTCCGAATGCATCTGCATTTCTAAAAATTTAATATCCTCAGTAGGCAAATATTTCTTCACAGAATTAATCGTTCTGCATTTCAGAGCTTTTTGCTTTTCAATTTTTTGTTTAAAATCTTCCAAATCCTCAACTGTCCCGAGAATTTTTGCCATCGGATGTGTTTCTGTTACTCGCTCTGCCGTACAAAGATATTCGCCTTTTGGAGTAAATACTTTTATACTTCTCAAATCAAACATGCTATATTTAATCAGCACTTTGCTTTTGAGTCCGTATAATCTTTCATCAAAATAATCACAACCTAAAAATCTGATGCCATTTCGCTGAATCGTTTTGACTTCCGTCATAAGCATCAAATCATCAAGTAAATTTATATCTATATTTTGCCGTTGCCGTTCATCCAAAACTTCCTGAATTGTTTTTCCGTTGGCATTACTGCAAGGTTGAGAATTTTTAAAACTCAGCCACATATCAATCATCTTAATTGTTTCATCCACTGTCGGAATATATTCGTTGTGCATAGCTTTATGAAATTTTTCGTTCCGCATCAGGTATGCAGGTTTGTTTGTAATCGAAGAACCTGTAAAAGATGGTAATAATCTTTCAAATCCTTCCTGAAATTCTTTAAAAAATCTTTCGATTACTTTAGCCCTCGCATTATATGGTCTAGCAAAAACTGTTTGAATCCCGAGTTTACTATACAAGCCATTAAAGCCGAGTTCATTGAAACCTTTATCATGCGTAAAATATTTTGCCCTGAAAGCTCTGCCATTATCCTGATAAATTACTTTTGGTATCATATCGAGGTTTATTATTGCGTTTCGAAGGGCGGAAGCTATGCATTGGGTATTTTCTTCGAGCATAATTTCATATCCTACCAAAGCAGTCGACTTCCAATCCAAAAACCCGACTAAAGTTGCCCTGCAAGGCTTGCCTGTGAAGGGATTTATCACCTGAAAATTGAGCTTATGTCCGTCAGCGACTAGAATATCGCCGACTTCAAGCAAACTTGCATCACGCTTTATATATGGCTCCACTTTATCCGTAAGACTTTTTTCTCCATCTCGCATCAAAACCCACTGGTCGTAATTATTATCCTTAAACCACTTTGCATATCTTCTGAAAGTTATGTCAGACGGGATAAAGCTTTGATTTTTTTGCGTCAAATTATACTTAGTTAAAGAAATTGCTTTTCCGATTGAAATTCTGTTCGGGTGAAGCAAAAGTCCCATAAAAATTTTTATTTCTTCATCCGTTAAACTTGTTCTGAATTCATTTACGCTTGAATATTTGTACTGCGGAAGTAGTTTTGTATAATCTTCGCTGTCGCT
>DAOQAU010000023.1:13013-23142 GCA_035354275.1 Candidatus Gastranaerophilaceae bacterium | reverse complement strand
GAAAAATTTGAAAAATGACAATTTTTCTTAATTTTTCAAATCCGACCTTAGAAGTGCTTGCACCCATACCGGCTGCGGGATAGCCGGCGGTATGGGTGCAAGCCGGACAAGGGAGATTGCGAGAAAAATTTTAATTTTTCCGCAAGCTCACGGCATTTTTTGAAAATGTCATATGGAAGAGATAGGGGATATTATGAAGAAGATTAAGATTTTAACACTTTTAGCTGCAATAGCAATCAGTACAAATGTGAATCAATCGGTTTTTTCGGCACAAAAGAAAAATCCTGAGCCTGTTAAACAAGAAAAAGAGATTGTAAAAGCGAATTACCCGTCAAAATACACTCAAGAATACATCTTGAGCCTGAAAGATACATATAAATCTTCAAGTAAAGATGAGGTTATTTATGTTGCCTTGGACATGCTCAAAGGTACCAACGGAGAATTTTCTCGCGAAGCCGTTTTGGGTAAAAATTTGACGTCAAAGCCTATTAAAATTGAATTTAAGGACTTAGGTTCAATAAAACAAGATTATGCAAATTTTGATGCGCTGGGCTGGAAGCGCGGTTCCAGACTTTATATTTACATAAATCAAAAACACTCAGATGCACCCCCTATGGCACTTGCAGCATTGCTTTCTCACGAGGCTCTGCATCAGGATGAATATAATTCACTTGCCGAAGAAACTTACGCTTGGACAATGGAGGCTGCAGTTTGGACAGAATTGTGTGACTTACATCCTGAATTTGAAAGCAACTTTCAGCCCTTGGTAAAAAGAGAAGACACATTAAAAAAGCTTTTTGAAAAAGGAAATTATACCAATAAATATATTAAAAAGGCCGTTTTTTCAAATTCAGGTTACCAAAATCTTCCTGAAACCTCACCGGGCTTTGAGGCTTTGTAAATAATAACTTGTTCTTTCTGATGTAAAACAAGGCTATTGATAAAAGTTGAGGCTTGATGTTAAATATAATTAGGTAATAAGGACGCAGAAAAATTCGAAAAATGACAATTTTTCCGCAAGCTCTATCAGAAGCCGGTTTTTGGGGAACAAATGAAAAAACAAGTTATTATTTTTATATTTTTGGTTTTTGCGCTTTTGTTATTCAATAATTTTTTATTGAAGCAATTTTCTTATAATTCAGCTATGATAAGCTCTAAAGACTTGGTTGATAAAAGGCAAATCAATTCTCAGAAATTATTTGAAAATTCATGGAGAATTATTAAAAATAATTTTTATGATTCCTCAATGAACCACCAAGACTGGAAACGTTGGAAAAAACATTACAAAGGCAAAATCAAAACAGATGAAGACGCAAATGTAGCAATAAACACAATACTTGCCAGCTTGGATGACCCTTATTCAAGATTCTTAAACCAAAAAGAATATGCTGACCAAAACATATCCATTGATTCAAAAATAAGCGGTATCGGCGTTAACATCGCATCTTTGGGTGGAAAAACTTATGTGGTAAGTGTTATTGAAGGAACACCTGCATATAAAGCCAATCTTAAAGTAAAAGACATAATAATGAAGGTTGACGGAAAAGACATCAGCGGACTTGAAATATCCGAAGTAGCTTCACTTGTAAGGGGAAAAGAAAACACCACTGTTAATCTTGTTATTCTGAGAGGCAAGAAAAAAATACAAAAAAACATTATAAGAAAAGAAATTAAAATAAAAACGGTTAAAAGTTCTGTAGAAAAAAACATAGGATATATTCAAATTTTAAGCTTTATAGGTTCTGAAACTTCCGAAGAATTTATTCAGGCACTCGAAAAAACTCAAAATACAGACGGTTTGATAATTGATTTAAGAGGAAATACCGGCGGACTTCTGCCCAATGCGGTTTTTATCGCAAATATGTTCATAGACAAAGGAAATATTGTAAGCGTTGTGGGTAGAAACGGCTACAGACAAAGGTTTTACGCACAACAGACTGATTTTGTAATAGACAAACCGCTTTTGGTTTTGGTTGACGGAGGCTCTGCAAGTGCCAGCGAAATTCTGTCAGGTGCTCTCAAGGACTATCATAAGGCAAAACTTATAGGAACTAAAACTTTTGGCAAAGGTATGGTGCAAAAAATCATCCCTATGCCAAATATGACAGGAATTAATCTTACAATCGCAAAATATTTGACGCCTGCAGGACACGACATTAACAAAATAGGAATAGAACCCGACATTAAAGTTGATTTAACTCAAAAAGACATTCTTGCAAATGATGATGTACAGCTTGATACTGCAAAGGCAATGATGAAAAAAATGCTTGAAAAAATTAAATGAAATTATTTAATTACAATTCCGTTAAGCCTACAAAAAGCGTTTAATTTGTTTTCGGATGAAGCTATTTCTTCAAGTACATAGTTATTTTTTAACGTTTGAGAAAGAGCAGTGGCTTTTTTATACATTTTATAAGCTCCTGTTACAAAATCCACCTGAGAATCAGATTTTCCGATAGCAAGTTCTTGCAGATATTTCCCGTAGAGGTGGTAAAGTCTTGCAAGCAAATCGAGCAATTCAAATTTTCTTGCTACCATAACTGCTTTTTCTATGTGAATTTTTGCAAGTTCAAATTCGGCCTGCATTATATATGCTTCGGCAAGGATTTTATTGTAAAGGGTTATAAAATAGTAGTTGTTAATTTTTGTACTCTGCGCAACATCAAGAGCTTTTAGGGCAACGTCTATTGCCTTTTCAGGTCCTTCTGTTATCAGGTTTATATCCGCTATAAAATACCATGTCAAAAGTGCGCCTATGGCATTTTTTTCTTTTGCAAAGAAGGTTATCTGGTCGTTATAAATTTCTGTCGCGCGAACAGTATTTTCTTCGTCTTTTAAGATTTTGCCCAGAATGGTTTTTAAAATATTTTTTGTAAAATTATCATTTACGTTGTTTGCAAAAGTTACGACATCAAACAGTTCTTCTTTAAGCCCGTTATATTTTTTTAGGATGAAATTATTTAAAATGTTTATTAAATTCCACCTTGAAATAGCCTCATTATCCAAATTATCACTTTGATTTTGCTTAATTATTTCTTCAAGAATATCTTCCGATTTTTCCACTTCACCTCTTATGGTGTGGGCAAGTGCTGCTGCAAGCTTGACTTTTGCAATAAAAATCGGCTCATTAAAGTTGTTTTTTTGCATAATATCAAAAAGGGTTGATACGACTTCAAAGGCACGGTTATTACCTTGAAAAACCAACGCATTTGCTAGAATTAAATAAGATTTCAGCCATGCGGCATAGAGCTTTTGTATAGATACATTTTTATGAGATTTTGAACTTATATATTTATCAAAAACGGGCATAATTTCATTGTCGATAAGATTAACGATTTCCCCGCAGTTTCCTATTTTTAAAAGCGCATCAAGCTTTCTGGATTTAAGTATTGCAATTTCAAGTTCATAGTTAAAATCAAGCCTTTCCAAAACAGAATTTACACACTCTATTGTTCCGTAGTAATCGCCGAGTGTCATGCAGCAGCTTGCAAGATAGGCGGTGAGTTCAATTTGCTTAATGGGGGTTTCAAGATTTTTTGCATTTGCAACGGCTGCAGGTAAATACAACATTGCTTCTTTAGGATTTGTTTGGGCCAAAACTTTACCCAATCTTTCATAAATATTATTTTTAATCAACGAGGAGTTTGTTTTTTCAATCTGATCGACAAAATTTAAGCACTGTTTTTGGGCTATTACGTATAAATTCACATCCCCAATGTAGGCAGCAAGCTTTATAACTTCAGTCCATATATTCAAAGCCGCAAGTTTTTGGTTCAAATTCTGAGCAATTACTGCGATAGAAGAAGCAGATGAAAGCGTATAAATAGAATAAATCGAAAACAATTTTTCATTAAATATTGCAATAGTTTCGCTACCTTTAAAATATTCAAAAATAGCTTCCCAAAGCATTGAATTCTTAATTTCATAAGTGAATTCGTTAACTTTTGAGATAAAATTTCTTTTTTGCAATTCTATTAAATGTGAAACAAATTCATCTTCACTTAACTCAAAAATTTGATTTAAAATTGAAGGATAAAATCTTGTACCGTGAATTGAAGCTGCGGCAAGTATTTCTAAAGCAACTGAATTTTCCTGTTTCAGATTATCAAGCCTGATAGAAACCGTTTCGTTAAAAGAATAAGGGTAATTAAAATTATAGTTTTGCCATTTTTCATAAACTTCATTCATAAAAGAACAAACCTGCTCTAAAAATGCAGGATTTCCCTTCGTTAATTCAAAAATGTTATCTTTAAGCTCTTCGGTGCAAGTAGAACTTTCCTTCAGATATTGATTGATGAAGGTCTTGCTTTGTGCCAAATCAAAAGGAGAAAGCGATAAGTCAACATAATTGTTATCATTAATATTTTTATTATAAAAATAGCCTTTTGCCGGCCTTAATTCATTATAAGTCAGCAAAATTTTAAATCTTTGCGAAATAAAATCAGCTTCAAGCAGACGATATAAAAACTCGTAAGACATCCCGTCAATCATTTCAAAATTTTCTATTACAAAAACAGTTTCACTGTTGTCTATAATTGTTTGAAAAATTTTTTTTAAGAACGTAAAAGTTTTTTCTTTATTTATCAAAATATTTTCAAAATAATCCCCGCTTGTGGGATAAAGAAAATTTAAAAGCGCAAAAACTTCGTCGTTACTAAGCATAGGGAATTCGGAATGAAAAAATTTTTGAGAGTCTTTTTTTAATTTTAATCCGTCCGAACAAAAATTTGTTATATTAAAAAAATTCAAAAGAATATTTTGAATAAGCCCGCATGGCGATATTTGAGAAGTGTTTGAACATTCTCCAAAAAGCCAGGTTATTGGATTTTCCTTCAGGGAATGGATTGCAGTTCTAAGTACAAGAGATTTTCCTGCACCCTTGTCTCCGCTTAGCGAAATTATTTTGGAATTGCCTGATATAAGAGCCTTTACCAGTGAATCTTTCGCGTTTTGCTGACTTTGAAAATTAGCACTGTATTGAATTTTTTCAGTTACTTCTTCAACTTTGTGAGTTTTAATTTCTTGAGGAATTTCTTGACTTACTTCAGGCTTTGCTTCTTGAAATTCAAGCTGGCTTTTTTCTTCGGGCATTGCTACAGGAGCAGGTTGCACTGTTTTATTTATAAAATCAATCCCGCATTTTCTGCATTTTTGAGCAGTAGGTAAGTTAATCCCCTTGCAAGAAGGACAAACCTTTAACAACTCTTCGCCACAATTTGTGCATTTAATATTATAAATAGAATTATAAGCATTACATTTTTTGCACAAAGACGCAATCCTTGAACCGCAATGATTGCATTTTAGGGAATTTTCAGGTATTTCTCTTTTACATTTGGGACATATCATAAGTTTCACCCGCAACCAAAATTAATCTTGATTGAATTTTGATTTTACGTGCTCCATAAGCTCTAACAGCCTTTTGGAAACTTCCGATTGCGACAGATTAAGCTCCTGTGCAATTTGCTTTTGCTTTAAGCCTCTTGAATATCTCAAATCATAAAGCTCCAAATACTGCTTTGAAGGATTTTTTTTATGTGCGGCTTTAACCGCATCGACCAGTGTTTGTAAGGTTTCTTTTTTTATGGTTATCTCTTCGGGGCCTTCGCTTAAATCTATTATATCATAGGACACTTGTATATTTGAATATTTATTCTCAATAATCGGCTGGGATACTACTTCCAAAGGCTCCTCTTTTACGGGAACAAACCCCTCAGAAGTCCTTTGAATTCTGCCTGAATCTTTAAGCACAACAACAATTGAAGTGGTAATAATTTTTCTTAAGTAAGTTTCAAGCGCATTTTCATTTTCAACTGTTTTCGCAACCAAAAACGAACGCTTATAAGACTCATTAAAAAAGTCTTCAAACAAATCCTCGTTATTTAAGTACTTTTTGTCCGATTTAATAATCTTTTTTATTAAATCGACCTTTTGTTGTGCTAATTCCACTTCAAAGTCTTTCTACATGTACAGATAACCCTACAATACTATAGCACAATGATACCACATTTAGAAGTTTATGATAAGGGTTAAATCTACAGAAGAGCCTTGAATCTCGTCAGTAGGCATTTTTAGGTATTTTAAAGTCTCTTTAACACTTTGTAACACTATATTATCAATTTGTTTTGAACCGCTTGAAACGCTAATGTTAGCGGTTTTTATCGTCCCACCTTTATTCATAGATATATCGACAATGACTTTATTGGAATAAGCCATTTCAGAAGACAACAATAAATCATTTTGGAGTGTAAGTTTAAGATTTTTGCCGGCCATTTGCAAGTATTTTCTAAAACTGTCGCTATATGCAAGATCTTCCGGTGCTTCCCAGGCAATTTTTGAAACGGTAGCATTAATCGGTGTTGAAAGAAATGCATCAGAAACAGCTTTGCTCATATCTCGACCTTGAGACTGATACTGGCCGGGAGGAGGTGTTAAAGGCATATTGCCGTCGGGCTGATAGGCGTTTTGTGTGAAGTCTTGTGGCATTGTATTATCTGTAGCTGCAGGCGGAATATTCTGATTAATTTCATTTTGAACAATGCTATTATTTTGGGAATTATGTTTTGTAATCAAAACTCCTCCTACTGTAGCAACAAGCATCAATCCTGCAATGGAAGCAGCAACAATAACCTTTTTGTTAATATTTATGTTATAAGCTTTTTTATGAACCGAAGGCTCTGACAAGCTGTCCATATCATCTGTGGCTTTTATATTCTCTTTTTCAAAAAGGATATTTATTAAATCTTTGTCTTTTTTCTCCGCTTCTGCTTCAGTTTCGGCTTCCGGTGTAAAGAATTCCAATTCATCACTTGAAACTGTTTCAAAATCTGACAAATCAAAACTTTCAGATGATTTACCTTCACTTGAAGAAACCAAACCTTCTATAATTTCAATCTCATCAGAAAGTGCTTCTTTAGCCTCTTCAGAAGTTTCCAACTCCTCTAAAAGTTCGTCTATTTTTGATTTTATGGATTCATCATCAGTGTCTTCTTCCGATTCGGATACAGCGTTTTTTTTCGAAATAAGCTCTTCTGCTTCTGCATCTAAATCTTCATTTTTCTCTGCCAAATCAGATTGTACTTCGCCTATAGATTCAAATTGGGAAAAATCAATCTCTTCAAGCGGGACATCAATATTCTCTTGTTTTTCGGGCAACCCCTCTGTAAACAATTCTTCGCCTACCAAAGAATCTAAAGAAACCAATTCACTTTGATAATTTTGCTCTTTAATTTCTTCTTCTTGGACAGCACTTTCAGGCTCTTGTTTTTCGTCAGGTAAAGCCGAATCAAATTCCTCAATAAAAGGTACTTCCTCTTGAATATTTTCCAAATCCTGCTCTGTCAGCTCTTCATGTAATTGCTCCTCAAAGACGCCTTCTGAAGGCAGCTCAAGAAAATCTTCCGATTTTATTTCCGATTCTTCTTCTGAAATTTCAAGAGATTTTTCTTCCGGAATTTCTTCGTTAATGCCTTCTTCAAATAACATATCGTGTGAAAAAACTTCTTCTGATATAGATTTTTTAGAAAGCAATTCAAAATTTTCCAACTCTACTAATTTTTCTCTCAGATATAAATTGGCGTTTAATTGCTGAATTAAGAACAATTTATCTTCATCAGATATTTCATCGTCAACAAATTCTCCAAAAAGACTTTCAGATTTTTGCAGGTCTTCCAATTTGGATTTTTTTGGACTTTTTTGAATAAAAAGGCTGATAAATTTTTTCAAACTTTCAGGTTTATGAAGTTTATCTGCTTCAAAAAAATAAAAATCTTTATTTGAATTATTCTTATCTATTTCTTTGGGCTCAAAAAAACCTAAAATTTCAGCCGAAGACATATCTTTTTTTAACAATAGAGGTATATAAATATCAGGCAAAATATCATATTCAAAATGGCTTTTAGGTATAAAAATCTCATTTTTGTCAAAAACCAATCTGACATCAATTTTTATATTTTCAAAATAAATATCGGATATATCAATATTTTTTAATACGCTTTGCATTGTATAAAGGCTGTAAATGTTATTTGCCTCAATTTTTTTTGAAAAAAGAAGTTTTATCGCAAGCCTTGCACCTAAGATATTTGCAAAAGCACGTTTTTGGGTTTCTCCGTCAAAACCCGCCGAAGATAAGGTTGCATCCTTCAAGTCTTCTGATGTTATCTTAACGATGTTTTTATTTAATATGCTCATATTTTTATCCCCTCTAATATGTAAGATTACAAACATTAAAATAATATTCCAAAAAACGTGTTAATTTTTGTAACATTATTTCTTTATTGCCTAAAATGCAAACAAAAAAGGCTTGAAAAAATACTTATATTAAATATATAGTGTTTTAAAATTGGAGGTTTCTTATGGTTAATGCAGTATCAGGTGTAAATTTTACTTCGGCAAAAGCAATGGATAAGCTTTCACCGGAAATGTTGCAATCTCAGGGATTGTATGTGGGCCCTGACACAGGCGCAGCTCCTACGGCACAAACACCTAAGAAAAAAGGCGGGTTTGGACATTTTCTTTGGACCTTAATCAAAGATGCTGTGATTATAGGCGGCTTGGCACTTGCAGCAAGAAAATTACTTCCTGCAATAAAAGAAGTTAATTTAAATAAAGCACTGCCCGAAGATGCAAAAATACTAGAAAAAGCAAAAGTTGCCGTTGCAAAAGCAGGTGATTGGGTTGATGATAAAGTGGTTAAAAAAGCCATTGAAATTGTAAAATCAATAAGCAAAACTAAAAAAAATAACCAAATGGAAATATTTGAATTAATAGGTTAAAAAATAAAACAAAGGCGGCAGGTGATTTCATCACCTGCCGCCTTTGTTTGTTAAATATTTCCCAATTCGTTTTTGTAGTCTTTATTTTTAGGGCAAACGTTTAATTTGGGTTCGTCTTTAACATATTTTTTGCCCACAAGTTCATCGGGTAAAAATTGCTGGTACTGCTCGGGCGCAGAGTGTGAATAGACATAGCCTTGCCCGAAGCCGTATTTTGAAGCATCTTTATAATGAGAATCTCTCAAGTGCATAGGCGGCGGAAAGTCTTTTCCGTTATCTATATCAGAAAGTGCTTGGTCGATAGCACATACCGTTGTGTTTGATTTTGGTGCTTTGGCGACATAAATTACCGCTTGCGAAAGCGGAATTCTTGCTTCGGGAAACCCCAAAAGTTCAACCGCTTTATAAGCATTAATTGCAACTGCAAGTGCGTTTGTATCGGCGTTTCCGACATCTTCTGCGGCTGTCACTATTAATCTTCTTGCGATAAAGCGCGGATCTTCGCCTGATGCTATCATTTTTGCAAGATAATAAATCGAAGCATCGGCATCAGAGCCTCTCAAACTTTTTTGAAACGCCGAAGCACAGTCATAGTGCTCATCTCTTGAATATCTGGTACTTCTTTTTTGAGAAATTTGTTCTAATGTTTCTATGCTCAAAATCCTTTTATTATCGGCAATATCGCTTGCAAAATAGGAATTTTCAACCAGATTAAGCGCAACTCTGGCGTCACCTCTTGCATGGTTTATTATAAAATCCGTTATTTTTTCATCGAAGGTAATTTTTTGATAATTTTGGCTCAAATAATCAAAACCTTTTATCACAATATTTTTAACACTTTCGTCGTCAAGCGAATTAAGCCTTATCACCTGAACCCTTGAAAGCAGTGCCGGAATTACCTGAAACGAAGGGTTCTCTGTAGTTGATCCTATAAGAAAAATTGTTCCATTTTCAATATGAGGTAAAAGCGCATCCTGCTGAGTTTTTGAATAGCGGTGAATTTCATCGATAAACAAAATTGTTTTTGTTCCGTTTCTAAGTGCCATTTTTGCACTTTCAACCGCTTCTTTAATGTCTTTTACACCTGAAGTTACGGCTGAAATCTCAATAAATTGTGAATTTGTCTGAAGGGCGATTATTCTTGCCAGAGTAGTTTTTCCGCAGCCGGGTGTTCCCCAAAGAATTATGGAAAAAAGCCTATTTGTTTTAAGCAGATTTAAAAGAGGACTGTTTTTTGAAATAACGTTGCTCTGACCCAAAAATTCTTCGATATTTTTCGGGCGAAGCAGGTCTGCAAGCGGAATTTGCTTATTTTGATTTTCCAGTTCCGTAAATAAATTATTCATAGTATAATTGTA
>DAOQAU010000023.1:0-12913 GCA_035354275.1 Candidatus Gastranaerophilaceae bacterium | reverse complement strand
TTTGCTTATTTTGATTTTCCAGTTCCGTAAATAAATTATTCATAGTATAATTGTAGCATATAAATTTACGTCATTGCGAGACGAGGGTTATCGGATTGAAAAATTATTATCCACCGAAGCAATCTTGTCCGCATATGGAAATTGTTGGATTGCTTCGTCGCTCTGCTCCTCGCAACGACAAATAGGGAGATATAATTTGAAAAAAAATATTGTCAGAGTTTTAATTATATTGGTCATAGGGGCGATTTTTTTGCTTGCAAAAAAATCGCCCAAAGAAAACCAACTTGTTTTCTGGACTTTGCAAATGGGAGATTTTGCGCCTTATATGAACGGCGTCATAACAGAGTTTGAGAAGCAAAACCCCGAAATTAAAATCAAATGGGTTGATGTTCCTTTCTCAGAAGGCGAAAAAAGAACTCTTGCTGCCATTTTAAGCGACAATCCTCCTGATTTAATAAACTTAAATCCTGATTTTTCTGCGATTTTGGCTCAAAAAGGCGCGTTGAAAGAAATTAACGAGAGCAATACAGGGCAGTTTAACTCTGAGATTATAAATTCGCTAAAATATAAAGGCAAACTATATGCTCTTCCCTGGTATGCAACTTCGGCGATTACCATTTATAACAGAGGGTTGTACAAAAAATCGGGGGTAAAACTTTTTCCAAGAAATTACCGTGAAATATGGACAATCGCGCCCGATATAAAAGAAAAAACCGGTGCTTACGTTTTTATGCCAACCATTACAGAAAACGATACAATGCTCAAAATTTTGAACAAATACGGCGTAAATTCTGCCGGCAAAATTAACTCTCAGGCAGCAGTTGATGTTTTTGATTTTTATAAAGAACTTTACCGCAGGAATTTAATCCCGAAAGAAACCATAACCCAAACCCAAAGAGAAGTTTTGGAAAAATACATGTCAAATCAAATTGTATTTTTTCAGGCAGGGGCTAATTTTTTGAATATGATTAAGGAAAACGCGCCTTCCACTTATAAAAACACCGATGTTTCATCCCAGTTTACAGGCGCATTGGGGCAGTACGATTTTTCGCTTATGAATCTGGTAATCCCGCTGAAATCTTCCAAAAAAGAAGATGCCTTAAAATTTGCACTGTTTTTAACTAACGATGAAAACCAGCTTAAACTGGCAAAACTGACAAATGTTCTTGCCACAAACAAAAAGACATTGCGAAATGAGTTCTACACAAAGTATGACGAAAACGATTTGATGTCAAAGGCAAGAGTAATAAGCGCAAGGCAGCTTAACAGAGTTCAGCCAGTTTTGCGACAAGGCAAAGGGCAAAAAGAAATTAATCTGCTTATAAACACTGCCGTCCAAGAAATTTTGCTCGAAAAGCAAGACACAAAAACAATTTTGGATGATGTTGCTAAAAAATGGAAATTAATTTCTGATTAATTATTTGCCCAAAAGACTTTTTTTTTGTAAACTGAAGTCAGGGAGCGATTAAATGTTAGAAAGACAAAGACCTCATGAGCAGGACAAAATAAAAAGGCGAAGCAATTTTGAAGCCGTAGAAGAAAATTTAACTAAAGAACAAGTTAAACTTGAAGTCCAAAGATGCTTAAATTGTAAAAATGCAAAATGCATCCAGGGATGCCCCGTGAATATTAATATCCCGGGATTTATTGCAGCTTTAAAAGATGATAATCTTGAGTTGGCAGGTGAAATTATCAGAAGAACAAACCTTTTGCCTTCGGTTTGTGGCAGAGTTTGTCCTCAAGAAAGACAATGCGAAGGAAACTGCGTTTTGGGGATTAAGGGAAAACCTGTTGCAATAGGTGCGCTGGAAAGATATGTCGGAGATAATACTCGTGCCAAAGCACCCGAAATAAAACTTTCAGGTAAAAAAATTGCTATTGTAGGCTCAGGCTGTGCAGGAATTGCCGCTGCTGCGGATTTAAAAAAAGAAGGACACGAAGTTGTTGTATTTGAAGCTTTGCACAAATTAGGCGGCGTTTTGCGCTATGGAATACCGCCTTTCAGGCTTCCGAGAAATTTTTTAGACAGAGAAATCAATGCGTTAAAAGAAATGGATGTTAAATTCAAAACAAATGTTATTGTAGGAAAATCAATTACCCTGAAACAATTAGAAGAAGACGGATTTGACGCTATTTTTATCTGCTCGGGTGCAGGCTTGCCTAAAATGCTTGGAATCAAGGGCGAAAATCTAAACGGAGTTTATTCAGCAAACGAATTTTTAACCCGAGTAAATCTTATGCAAGCTCACGAAAAACATACCCCCACTCCGCTTAAAATCGGTGATAAAGTCGCAGTAATAGGCGGAGGAAATGTGGCTATGGATTCTGCAAGAACAGCCGTAAGAGTCGGGGCTAAAGAGGTTTATATCGTTTATCGAAGAACAGAAGCAGAGCTTCCCGCACGCATTGAAGAAATAAGGCACGCCAAAGAAGAAGGAGTAATTTTTAAATTATTGCACGCCCCTGTTGAAATTTTCGGTCAAGACGGCCATGTCAAATCCATGAAACTTGAAGTTATGAAACTTGGAGAGCCTGATGAAAGCGGAAGAAGAAAACCTGTTTCTACAGGAAAATTTGTTGACATGGATTTTGATACTATAATTGTCGCACTAGGCACAAGTCCGAACCCGATTATTCAAAAATCGGCGCAAGCTGAAGGGATTGAGATTAAAACCGATAAAAGAGGCTATATCGTAATAGAAGAAGACACAAATAAAACTTCTATTGCAAAAATTTATGCAGGAGGCGATGTTGCACCTGCCGGCGAATCAAATGCAATAAATGCGATGGGTGCAGGCAAAAAAGCCGCAAAAGCTATTAATGAAATGCTTAAATAGGTGAACAGGTGAAGAGGTGAAAAGTTGAAAAGTTGGAAAGAGAAAAGTAGAATGTATTTTTTACGTCTATTTACCATTTACTATTTACTATTTACTATCTTATGTATGCCTGTTTTTGCTTTGGAACTTGATACTTCCATTGATGATGAAATCAGAAAAAATTATAACCCTTCAAAAATCGAACAGGATATGGCTCTGCCCCCTTTGCCCAAAACCTTAAACCAAATTGACGAAAAAGAATTTCAAACTTCTAAGCCTCAGCCACAGCAAAAGCAACAGGCACAGGTTCAGGCAAATTATCAAGCTAAATCATACCAACAGACAAATCCCCAGGCTTATGCCGTTTTGAAAAAAGGAACAAAATTCAGGGGAAAACTGATTAATTCCGTTTCTGACCGTTCAAGAAAAGGTTTGAGCGTAAAAATCGTTTCAAGATACCCTGTAAGCACAACTTATTTTACTGTTCCTTCCGGTACAATTTTTAACGGTGAAATGCTTGATGTACACAAACCTCAATTCGGAGGAAACGGCGGGCTTATTGTAATTCGCTTTAATTCAATGAATATTGACGGAAAAACTTATCCTATAGACGCGTATGTGAGTAAAGTTAATTTTAAAAAAACTTTTTTTAATAACATTAAAGGCGAAAGAAAATATCGCAAAGGAATTGTTTCTGCTGCAAAGCCCGGCTGCAGTTTCTTCGGTAAAATGATTAGAGTGAGCGGAAATCTTGCCAGCGAAGGTTCCGGCATTATTCTTGTCCCGTTTTCTTTATTTATCGGCGTTGTTGCCTTCGGTGCCAATATTATTGCAGCACCTGCCGTTGCGGTATTTACCCGCGGAGGCTCTGTTTATATCCACGAAGGAAGTGAATTTGAAATTAAACTCGCTCAAGATGTTTATATTTATAATTAATTTTTTTTGATACCAAAGGGCGGATTTGAGCAAAGCTCAAATCCGCCCTTTGGTATTTTCGGCTATTCTTAAATTATTTCAAATCTCTGTAAGAACCTTTGAATTTATCCTCATAGTGAGTATGAAGCATTTCGTGTGCTTTATGAGAGCCCGGATTTTCCAAAAATTCCGCATAAAGTTTTTTAATATCAGGATTTTGGTGCGATTTTCTGAATTTAAGTTCAGCATCTTCCTTATATAACCCTGCTGCACGTTTAGCTTTAATTGTAGTATCATTAAAGCTATACGGTTGTCCTCCGCCATTTACGCAACCGCCGGGACAAGCCATAACTTCAAGCATTTGAAAATCGGCTGTGCCATTATCAAGCTCTTTAAGTGCTTTTTCAGCTTCAGCTATTGTTGAAACTATTCTGACTTTGACTTTTAGTCCGTTTAAGTCAAGTTCCATTTCTTTGCTTCTTTCGGACGCGTTAACGCCTCTCATTGGTTTAAGGTTAACGTCTGTAAGTTCTTTGCCTGTAACAAGTTCGTAAGCTGTTCTTGCAGCAGCTTCGGCAACACCGCCTGATGCTCCGAATATTGTTGCAGCACCGGTGTAATCCCCAAAAGGACTGTCTTCTTTTTCAGGTTCAAGGTTTTTGAAATCGATGCCTGCTTCGTTAATCATTCTTCCCAATTCTTTTGTAGTTAATACGAAATTCGTATCTGGAATACCGTTTTGCGAAAGTTCTTGACGTTTATTTTCAAATTTTTTCGCAGTACACGGCATTATTGAAACAATAACAGTATTTTCTTTTGTATAACCTTCAAAATATTTAGGCAAGAGTTCTTTCAAAACCGGTGACATCATAGATTGAGGCGATTTGCATGAAGAAAGATTTTTTATATATTCGGGTCTTGACTGTTCAACGTATTTAATCCATGCCGGACAGCATGAAGTAAATATAGGAAGATTTTTACCTGATTTTAATCTTTCAATAAACTCGGTACCTTCTTCCATAATGGTTAAATCTGCCGCAAAGTTTGTATCAAATACCAAATCAAAACCGATTCTTCTAAGTGCAGCAGTAATTCTTCCGATGGAATTTTCTCCCGGTTCAAGTCCGAACAATTCGCCCAAAGCCACACGGATTGAAGGTGCGATTTGTGCAACAACTTTTTTCTCCGGATTGTTAATTTCCTTCCAAACATTATCCACGTCAGAAACAACGGTTAATGCGCCTGTCGGGCAAACTGCCTGACATTGACCGCACAAGATGCAGTCTGTTTTAGAAAAATCTCGTCCTGCCATCGGTTGAACTCTTGTTTTTGACCCTCTGTTTGCAAAGCCTAAAATAGCATGGTTATCCCCATGGAATTCGGCACAAGCTCTTACACAAGCACCGCAAAGGATACATTTGTTAGGGTCACGAACAATTGAAGGATTTGATGTATCAAGAGGTAAAAAGTCTTCTTTTTTAATCGTCGGATACTTAATATCTCTAATTCCATATTCTTCAGAATATTTTTGAAGTTCACAGTGTCCTGATTTTTCACAAGTGGTGCATTCTCTGTCGTGATTTGCAAGAAGCAATTCCAGAACAGTTTTTCTGATTCTTCTTACTTTTTCTGTATTTAAGTGAATTTTCAAACCCGCTTCGGGCGGCATTGTACAGGAAGTTTGAATTCCTCTGCCTTCAATTTCCACAACGCACATTCTACAAGCACCGAATGCTGTTAAATCAGGGCGGTAGCAAAATGTAGGAACGTTCATCCCTGCTTTTCTGATTACTTCAAGAAGATTTTTTTCATCGCTGAATTCTACTTCTTTTCCGTCAATAAATAATGTTTTTTTATCTTCTGTCATTTTTATGTTTCCTTTTCAATTCTATTTACTATTTCCTATTTACTCCTTAATTATCGCTTTAACAGGACAAACGCCAATACAAGCTTCGCATTTAATGCATTTGTCCTGGTCAATAACATGCTGTTCTTTGACATTCCCTGTAATTGCAGCCACGGGACAAGTTCTTGCACATTTGGTACAACCGATACATTTATCTGTAATAACTATTTTCTTCATCGCGGTACAAACACCTGCGGGACATTTTTTGTCCTTAATGTGTGCTATATATTCATCTCTGAAGTATTTTAAAGTCGAAAGTACAGGATTCGGTGCTGTTTTACCAAGTCCGCAAAGTGAACCGTCCTTAACCGCTATAGCTAAATCTTCCAAAACATCCAAATCTTCCATTTCGCCTTTGCCCGCGACTATTTTTTCAAGAATCGCAAGCATTTGTTTTGTACCTTCTCTGCAAGGAACACATTTTCCGCAAGATTCTCTTTGGGTGAAACTTGCAAAGAAACGTGCGATTTCAACAATACAGGTGTCTTCGTTCATAATAACAAGTCCGCCTGAACCTACCATTGCACCTGCTTTTGTAAGATTATCGTAATCCATAGGCATATCAAGATGTTCTTCTGTTAAGCATCCGCCTGATGGACCGCCGATTTGTGCGGCTTTAAATTTTTTGCCGCCACGAAGTCCTCCGCCGATATCATATATAATTTCTCTTAAAGTTATTCCCATAGGAACTTCGATAAGTCCTGTGTTATTAATGTCGCCCGTCAAAGAAAATGTTTTTGTCCCTTTGGAATTATCTGTTCCAAATGCGGCAAACCAACTTGCCCCGTTTAACAGAATTCCCGGAACATTTCCGTAAGTTTCTACGTTATTGATAAGTGTCGGTTTTCCAAAAAGACCTTTGTTTGCAGGGAAAGGAGGTTTTGATCTTGGCATCCCTCTTTCGCCTTCGATTGAAGCGATTAGAGCTGTTTCTTCACCGCAAACAAAAGCTCCTGCACCTTCTTTGATATGAATTTCAAAATTAAAACCTGTTCCTAAAATGTTCTTGCCTAAAAATCCGTTTTCTTCAGCTTGCTTAATCGCAATTCTCAAACGTCTTATAGAAAGCGGGTATTCGGCTCTTACGTAGATATATGCTTCATCTGCTCCGATAGCATAAGCTGCAATTGCCATACCTTCAAGCAATCTATGCGGATCGCCTTCCATAAGGCTGCCGTCCATAAATGCACCGGGATCTCCCTCGTCAGCGTTACACACGACGTATTTTTTATCGCCTTGAGCTACTCTTGTAAAGAACCATTTTTTACCGGTCGGAAATCCGCCGCCGCCTCTGCCTCTTAAGCCTGAATCCGTAACTTCTTTGATAACTTCATCGGGAGTCATTTTTGTTAAAACTTTTTCTAAAGCCTCATAACCTCTGAAAGCTATTGCATCGTTTATTTCTTCGGCATTAATTTTCCCGACATTGCCCAGTGCCGTTCTGTTTTGTTTTTTATAAAAGTTTATTTCTTCGCGTTTTTGAATTTTTTCACCTGTGTCTTTGTCAACATACAAAAGTCTTTCGACCGGAACACCGGTTTTAACACTATCGATAATTTCATCAACATCTTCTTTTTGAACTTTTACGTAATTAATTCCTAAATCAGGGATTAAAATTAAAACACCCTGTTCACAAAAACCGTGGCAGCCTGTCGGCACAACGGTCATTTTATCTGATTGAATAGTTGATGCATCTAATCCTTTTTTCTTAAATTCTTCTATAATTTCAAGTGCGCCGCAAGCAACACAGCCTGTTCCGGCACAAACCAAAATTCTTGTACCTTGTGCCGCTATGTTCTTTTTAGCTTCTTCTTGTTTTACTTCCACTATGGTCATTGCTATTCTCCTCTTTCTTGTTTTAACAGAGTATCTACAACTATTTTAAGAGCATCCGTCGTCATTTTTGGATAAACTTTACCGTTTACGACAATAACCGGTGATAAACTGCAAGCACCAAGACAGCTTACAATCTCAACCGTAAACATCATATCATCGGTTGTAAATTTGCCTTCTTTTAAATTTAATTTTGCTTTAAGTGCAGTTAATAAAGGCATTGAACCGCGAACATGGCATGCCGTTCCGTCGCAAACCCTGATAATATATTTTCCTTTGGGATCCAAGCTAAACTGGTTATAAAAAGTTGCTACCCCATATACAGTCGCAGGGGAAAGCCCTTCTATTTTTGTTCCGATATATGTCAGGGCATCTTCTGGCAAATATCTGAATTCTTCCTGAATTTTTTGTAAAATCGCAATTACGTTAGATTTTTTAGGTCCGCATGAGAGTATAATTTCATTGACTTTATCAAAATCAACTTTGGCTATGTCTGTACTTGACATCTTTTTCTCCTTCTTTATTCATAAAAATGTTTTTAGCGTGATTTTTATCACAATTAAATTATCGCACAAAAACACATAAAATCAAGAGAAAAGATACCTTAATTATATTAATTTTTTATTAGTATAATTAAGAACTTTTTGAAGGGCAATTCCACGGTGAGAAATTTTATTTTTTTCTTCTTCGCTCAGTTCCGCCATAGTGGAATTGCCCCCTTTTACAATGAATATGGGATCAAACCCGAATCCGTTTTGACCTTTAGCCTCAAGGGCGATTTTTCCGTGACATTCGCCTCTTGTTTGGAAAAGAATTTTACCGTCTTTATCAAGTAAAACCATTGCGCAGACAAATTTTGCTCCGCGATTTTCATTCGGAATATTTTTCATTTCGGCTAGAATTTTTTTAATTTTTTCACTTTGAGTTTTTGCATATCTTGCAGAAAAAATTCCGGGAAATCCTTTTAGCGCGTCAACGCAAAGTCCCGAATCATCTGCAAGTGAAGGAAGACCTGTTAATTTATTGGCGGCTTTTGCTTTAATCAGGGCATTTTCTTCAAAAATCTTTCCGTCTTCAATGGGGTCAAAGCCTTTTGGCGGCATGATAAACTTTATGCCAAACCCCTCGCAAATAGCGTTAATTTCTTCCACTTTATGCTTGTTTGCGGTTGCAAGAACTATCTTAAACAAAGCTTAACCTCCAAAGCGTCGCTGACGACGGTTAAATTCCAAAATTGCTTCTTCCATCGACTGCTCGTCAAAATCAGGCCAAAATTCGCCCGTAATAAGAATTTCAGAATAAGCTATCTGCCAGAGAAGATAATTTGAAATTCTTTTTTCTCCGCCTGTTCTGATAAGCAAATCAGGATCGGGAATGTTGCTTGTGTATAATTCTTTTGAAATAATTTCTTCGGTAATTTTATCGGGTGCAATTTCTTTGTTTAAAACTTTTTGTGAAATATTTTTAACGGCATTTACGATTTCATCTCTTGAACCGTAATTGAATGCTATTTGAAGGTTTACGCCCGTGTTGTCTTTTGTGACTTCTTCGGCGTTAAATAATATTTTTTGAAGTTTAGGGTTAAGCTTTGACAAATCTCCGATAAATTTTATAACCACACTGTTTTTATGAAGGTCCTTAAGTTCTTTTTTGATTGTTTGAGCCAACAAATCCATTAAAAAATCGACTTCTTCCTGCTTTCTGTTCCAGTTTTCGGTTGAAAAAGCGTAAACCGTTAAATATTTAATCCCGAATTTATGACAGGATTTAAGTGCGGTTTTGAGCGAATCAACCCCTTTTTTATGACCTATGGCAGAGGGTAAATTTTTTTTCTTTGCCCAACGGCGATTTCCGTCCATAATTATTGCTATATGCTGAAGATTTGTTTTTTTAACGATTTCAGCTACATCTTGTTTTGTCAATGTCTTTGTCAAAATATTTCACTTCTTTCTTGTATGATAGTAGCTTGATTATAAATCAAATAATTTTTTTGTAAAACAGGTGCGGAATTTTTTTAAAAAAATTCCGCACCTGTTATTTTTATGCTAATATACACATATGATTGAGTTGCTGATTTTGTATGTTTTATCTGAGCGGGAAATGACAATGTATGCCGTTTTAAAGGCGATACTGGATAATTTTGCGGCATTTTCCCAACCCAGCTTCGGTGCGATAAAACCTGCACTTAACCGGCTTGAAAAAGAAGGGGTTATCCGTTCCAGAAAAGCAATCTCGGAAGGCGGAAAATTATCGGGTTATTACTCTGTCACAAGCGAAGGCAGAGAAAAATTAACCCAACTTTTGCTTGAAAAATTATCGGACAATCCGCTTCAATTTGCTTCAAATGCCAGAATTAAGCTATGTTGTGCTTCGTATCTTGCAAAAGACGAGCGCAAAATTTTGTTTTCATTAATTAAAAATAAGGCTTTTGAACACAAACACAGCGCAGAAAAAATTCTTGCAAACGATTACAATTCCCTGAACTTTTATCAACGGATTATTTTGGATAATTCCATTGTTGAATATAATAATCTGATTTCTCTGATTGAAAGTTTAGATAAAGAAAATAATAAAGTATAAAATGCCTGCAATAGTTAGCAAAACAGAAAAAAACTCAATAGCACATGAACTTGAAATACAATCAGGCGATGAAATTTTGTCAATCGATGAGCAAAAAATGTCTGATATGATTGACTATAATTTTCTGTGCAAAAGCGAACTTGTTACAATTGAAATTAAAAAAATAAACGGCGAAATCGAAGTAATCGAAATTGAAAAAGATTTTGACGATGATTTGGGAATAATTTTTGAAAGCGCAGTTTTTGACAAAGTTAAGCCCTGCTGCAACAAATGTATTTTTTGCTTCGTTGACCAGCAACCCGAGGGTTTGAGAGAAACTTTGTACATTAAAGATGATGATTACAGACTTTCTTACCTGCAGGGAACATACATAACCTTGACAAATTTGAGCGAAGCAGACAAAAAAAGGATTGAAAAATTAAGATTGGGGCCTTTATATATTTCCGTTCACACAACAAATCCCGAATTAAGGGTAAAAATGCTTAAAAACCCCAAAGCAGCAGATATCTTAAAACATCTTAAATGGCTTGAAAAAATTGAAATTCCAATCCACGCTCAAATTGTGCTTTGTCCGAAATACAATGACGGAGAAGAATTAAAAAGGACATTATTTGACTTGAAAAAACTTAAAAACGTTGTTTCAATTGCGATTGTACCTGTTGGAATCACTAAATTTCAAAAAGGTAAATTATATCCGGTTACAAAAAAAATAGCTATAGAAACAATTAAGATAGTTGATGAATTTATCAATGTACCCCTCACCCCTGCCCTCTCCCGCAAGGGGAGAGGGGGAATAACTAAGTCAAATTTAACTATTTGCTGTTCGGATGAATTTTTTTCATTAGCTGAAGCAAATATTCCGCCACGCAAATATTACGGTAATTTTTCTCAGCTTGAAGACGGGGTTGGCGCGCTAAGGCTTTTGCTTGATGATTTTGGAAAAGAAAAAAAGCGACTTAGTAAAAGCCTTAGCGAGCCTAAGAATATTCTTTTTGCAACGTCAAAGCTTGCAGAGCCTGCTATAAAAGAAATTTGTACAGAGTTGAATAAAGTAAAAAACTTAAAGGCTGATTATGTTGCGGTTAAATCCGATTACTGGGGTGAAAATATAACCGTTGCGGGACTAATAACTTCTGAAGATTTAATAAATTCAGTAATGACAAATCCCTTCACCCTTCACTCTTCACTCTTAACCGTAATAATTCCCTCCGTAATGCTGCGCCCATACACTGAGGATTTTTTAGACGGCAAAACGCTTGATTATGTCAAAGAAAAAACCGGTTTTAATTTTATTGTAATTAATGATTTTTATTCCACAAAAGAAATCATAGAATTTATTATGAAAAAAAGTTCTTAATTCTTGAAATGACTGTATCTTCAACTATCGGCAAGATTTTTATTTGGGAATTTTTACTGCCTACAAGTAATTGATCTTGTAAATAATCAAAAATTTGTAAAGTATCATACACACCCAACAAAATTAAGTCGCAATCAAATTCTTTCAAATCTTTAGGCAATATACAATTCAAATTAAAGAAGTTTTTGTTTTCTTCATTTTTAAATCCTCTGTCTGCAACTGCGACAATATTCAAATTTGACAAATCATAATTTTCAAAAAGTGTTTTACAGTAAATTCCTGCGCCGTAGAGAACAATTTTTTTATTTTTATATTTTCGAGCTAATTTGTTGATTTGTTTTTGAGCCCTAACACAATCAAAATATTTTTTAAAATGAATTTTTAATTCTTTTCTTTTTTTTGTATAAGGACTTAAAAGATTATATTTTAAAGGGAACAAAACAGGATGTTTAATTAAAAATTGAACCTTTTTCCATTCTCCTGCTCCAAATAAATTTTTGTCCAACATCCCTTTTTTTTGCGCTAACTTAAATTCCTTACTTGCATTTTTAATAAACATTTGCTTATATTTTGAACCCATTCTGGTAAAATTCCATTGATACATTTGAAATTTTTTGTGATTTTTAATTTTTTCAAAGTATTTTTTTAAATCAGGACGAGAATTTAAAAAATTTTCAATCTCAGAATATTCTTCACAAATACAAAAAACCTTTTCTTTACTGTTTACTGAAGAATCCGGATTATCACGCCTGCACATATAAAATTCTTTGTCTAAGAAAAAAATTCTTTCGGCACAACAGAAAGCTTTAAACCAAAAGCCGGTATCCTGAAATGAAGCTCCGGGTGTTTCAAGATGATAAATTTTATTTTTTTCTAAAAAATCTTTTTTATATATTCCTGTCCAATTGTTCATTATAGCGTTAAATACATTCGGTGATTTTTTCGGATTTAAAACGATATTATAATATTTTTCATCGTCAAAAAGAGGAACCTGAATAAATTTTCTTGAATTTTCTTCATCATAAAAGACACAAAAATTAGATTTTACAAAATCGGCATCATTTTTTACTGCAATTTTATACAAGGATTCATACATGTTTTCAAGTATATAATCATCGGATTCGACAATACCTATAAAATCCCCGCTGGCGGTTTTTATGCCACGATTCATAGTATAGCCCAACCCTTTGTTTTCTTGATTTAATAAGATAATTCTTTTATCTTTTAACGCATATTCCTCAAGAATACTTAAACTGTTGTCCGTTGAGCCATCATTTATGCAAATAATTTCTATATCAGAAAATGTTTGCCGGCAAATACTGTCTAAACATTCGGACAAAAATTTTTCATTATTATATACAGGAACAATTATAGATATTTTTGGATTCATTGCAAACTTCCATATTCGTTAAATAAGGGCGAGTTTTCCGAAATTTCGGAAAACTCGCCCTTAAGTTTTTTATTATCGATTATTCAATAACGATAACGCTAACAGGACAAGCGTCC
>DAOQAU010000022.1:0-24606 GCA_035354275.1 Candidatus Gastranaerophilaceae bacterium | reverse complement strand
AAAACCCCTCAACAGGAAGAGGGCTTTCACCTTTGAGGGTGGCTCTGATTTTAAATAACATTTCATCCACAATTTTAAATAAACAGGTGGATGCCCTTGCCCTTATGATGAACCCGCCGTATCTTGCGCCAAAAGGCTGTTTTAAAGGCGAACAGGTGGTAAAACCGGGCAAAATCATTGAATACGATTCTTCTTTAATGCCGACAGCCCCTTCACCTTTAAGTTTTGAAAAAGCCCTTCACGGATGGGATTTCTTAAATTATTTTAAAACAACAATCGAAAGTGCAACGGGAATTTTTAAAAACATGGCAGGAAATATTCAAACCGCTCAAAGAACCGCAACCGAACTTAATTATTCCGTAAGCGGACAGACAACAAGGCTTAATATGATGCTTGATGCCATAAACAGGAAAATTATTATCCCCATGGTTGAAAAAACAGCAGAGTTAATCGCTAATTTTAAAATCGGAAGAGAGGTAATAAGCGTTTTTGATCAGGGTAAAACCCTTTTTATAGAAATTGACGACACAATAAGAAACGCCAAATACATCTACCGTTATGGCGACAGAAAAGCTACATTGGAGCGCAAACTTCGCTCAAAAGAACTCTTTGACGTGATAAGAGCATTTGCAGAAGTTCCTACCATGACAAATCAAATTAACTGGATTGAGTGCTTTAAATTTGCTCTCGAACAGTACGGAATAGAAAACGCGAATAATTTTCTAGTTGAAAGCAACGGCAATTAGAATAATAATTTAGTAAATGGTAAATAGTAAATGGTAAATAGAGGCAAAAATCTATTCACCATTTACTATTTCCTATTTACTATTTACTTTTTAAGATAAGGAGAAAATGAAATACAAGTTATTAACAGCACAGCGGGAATTTTTGGAAATTCCGCACGATTACAGTTTAGACGTAGCTGTGTATCAGGGAGGCTTCGGCTCGGGCAAGACTTTTGCCGGCTCGCTTCTTGGAATACTATTGTGCCTGAAGTTCCCCGGAATAAGGGGACTGGTCGGGGCTCAGACTTACACGCTTGTGAGGGACACCACCTTGCAGTCTTACTTTGAGCATCTGGAGAATTTAAACTTCAAAGACGGAAAAGATTATTTCTGGTCGAGTTCACTGCAGAAATTAACGTTTAAAAACGGTTCGGAGATTTTATTCAGACATTTTGACGAGCCAAATAAGTTAAAATCGCTCAACTTAGGATTTGCTGAAATCGAGGAAATGTCGGATATTCCTTTTTCCACTTTTAAGATGTTATTGGGAAGGATGCGGCAAAAAATCAAGCAGGGCTGGAAAAATTTTACTTACAGAATTTTCGGCCACACAAACCCTGAAGTTCAAAGAGGCTGGATTTACAAAACCTTTGTTGATGAGCACAAACCCAATTACAGATTAATTTCAGCCCCTACAACAGATAATATTTATCTGCCGGAAGGCTTTTGCGAGGAACTCAAAAAACTCTACGACGAACAGTATTACAGAATTTTTGTACTGGCGCAAAACGGCGAATATGACAAAGGGCTTATAATAAAAGATTTCACCGATGAAAACATAAAAGAAATAAAATACCAGCAGGATATGGATTTGCACATCACCTGCGACTTTAACGTAGATCCTATGGCGTGGATTTTAGCGCACAAAACGCAAGACAAAGTTTTCTTTTTTGATGAAATCGTCATAGAAGACACCACAACTGCAAAAGCTTGCGACGAGTTTTACCACAGATATCCCAATCACAAAGGCAGAATTATCATAAACGGCGATGCCTCAGGCGATAACAGAAGCTGTACAAGCGAATTTACCAACTATGTAATTATGAAAAAGAAGCTTTTACAATTCGGCTATGAAGATGTGGAAATAAGAATTAAGGCATTTAACCCGCCGATTAAAAACAGAATTGCGGCATTTAACGCCAAAGTCCACGGTGCAGACGGTAAAATAAGGCTTTTTACAGATAAAAAATGTGAAAAACTTCTTTATAACATTTATAATTTGAGGTACAAGGAAGGCTCTTCAAAGATTGACCTGCCTTCATATCAGCAGATTAAAAATTCAAGCGAATTAAAATTTCTGGGACACCCTATGGACGCGGCATCTTATCTTGTCGAATTTTACTGGCCTATCAGCATTTAAACGGAGAAAAAATGGAAAATTTATTACACTATTCACCCATAATAATTGCAATTATGGTTTTTTTGATACAACAAAGAATTGTCGTAACGCCCGAACAACTTGAAAGAAAGCACAGAGAAATTTTAAAAGATGCCGAAGAACGTTTTGCCACGCTAAACAGCGTTAAGGATTTGAAAGAACAGTTTTCGGACATGAAAGAAAAAATCGACAAAATTTACGACTGCATAATTGCGGTTAAATAAGTCTTATGCTAAAATTTTCCCATGACTTTAAAAGAACATTATTCAAACAGCAAAAAACCCGTTATTTCATTTGAAATTTTTCCGCCAAAAGATGATGAAACTAAAGAAAAATTTCAAAAATTACTCGGGCATTTAAAAACTTTAAAAAAATATAATCCTGCGTTTGTTTCGCTTACCTACGGTGCCGGAGGAAGCACTCAAACAAATTCTTTTGATATGATTAAAAAAATCCAAAGTGAAGTCGGACTTAACGTAATGCCGCATTTTACCTGTGTTTGTGTGAGGAAAAATCATATTTTAGAATATTTAAGCCAGATAGAGTCCTTGGGGATAAAAAACATTTTGGCATTAAGAGGCGATGTGCCATGCGATTGTTCGGTGAAAAATTTTGACTTTCACTATGCAAACGAACTTGTAGAATTTATAAAAACCCATTCAAACCTTTCAATCGGGGTTGCGGGCTATCCCGAAGGGCATTTGGAGTGTGATAATTTCATGCTTGATATGAAAAATTTAAAAAGAAAGGTTGAGGCAGGGGCCGATGCTGTTTTTACGCAGATGTTTTTTGACAACGAAAAGTTTTATTCTTTTTGCCAAAGCGCAAGAGATTTAGGTATTGAAGTCCCGATAATTCCGGGGATTTTACCCATAAGAAGCTACGGTCAGCTTGAAAAAATGCTTTCTATGGCAAGAGTGAGCCTGCCTGAAAAACTTAGGATAAAGCTTGAAAAATTTAAAGATAACCCCGATGATATTAAAAAATTGGGTGTGGAATTTGCAACACAACAATGCCAAGAGCTTTTAAAATTCGGCATTTGCGGACTTCATTTTTACACACTAAACTCATCCAAAGCCCCAAGCGAGATTTTGGACAATTTGAGGGGATAATTATTTTTTATCCTCAACATTTTTTGGTTTTACAATGGCATCTCTGACTTTTATTCCAAGAAATATGCCAATAGAACTTGCAACAACAAGTCCAAGATAAGAACAAAATCCTGCAAAATTAGCCTTTGCAACTTTTTTGGCAAGATCAGGACTCAGAGCCTTTTTGGCAAAGCTATTACCTCTTATTGAAGCCAAGGCCTCCTCTGCCAACATAGGTAAAGCCGATATAAAGGTTAGTTTTCCTGCATTCCGTTTAATAAAATCAGTAAATTTATCAATTTTATTTTTTGGCTTTTCATCAGGTGATTTTTTGTTTTTCAATAAAGCAATCAAAGCTATAGGCACAGCTAAAAAACTTAAAGATCTGCATTTTTGCATAATTTTGCCCATTTTACTTAAATTTCCATTTACAGCATGACCAATTTCATGAAAAGCAGACATAAGTGATTTTTTATCGAACAAGATTTTTTTAGACTCCGTTAAATATTGCGCCGCATCTCCACTCATTGTAGTTTCTACTTCTATTTTGGTCCACATTTCTCTAAATTCTTTAGAACGAAACCTCATATTTTTATCAATAGTTGCTTTAATAGCTTCTGTAACTTCTTTAATATTTTTCTGTGTTACTTCTAATATTGATACCCCTTTTTCAGACAATCTTGAAGAAGAGAAAGTTTTATTAACCGCCTCTTGTACGTTTTTAAACTCATCTGCATTTAATTGTATCAATTTTTTATATTTTTTTTCTGACAACATAGAAACTTGATTTAATAAAACTGACGGAAGCCTTGAAATCAAACTTCCAGCAGCAACACCACCGGCATAATTCCAAAAACTCGGCTTTTTATAATTTTGTCCGATTACACTACTATTCACATTATTAATAGAATCTACCACTGTGACACCTGAATTTACCTTATATTATTAATAAGGTTTTAAAAAATCGGAATTTGCTTTATTTTTGGACTTATTAAGTATTTTGTTACATGTAGACCAATATGGTTTGCGGACTTCACTTTTACACACTGAACTCATCCAAAGCCCCAAGCGAGATTTTGGACAATTTGGGGATAAGTTAGGAAATAGTAAATGGTAAATAGTAAATAGAAGTGAATAGATGAACAATTACAAAAAATTACGTCGTTGCGAGGAAGAAGTTTATTTCTGACGAAGCAATCTTTCCATTTGAGCATTAAGAAATAATTCTATGAAAACAATCTCAATCGGATAGATTGCCACGGCTTTTTCAAAGCCTCGCAATGACGTGAATACGGATGAGGTGCACCCATTCACTCCTCACCCATTACCCATTCAGCCTAATTCAATTTATATCTCAGCACCGTGTCTGTGCCCTGACATGATACAAAAAGCATATTGTCTTTTACATAAAGGTAATAAGGCTTTTTGAGGTTACCGATAAGAACGGTTATTTCGCCGAAAACGGAAATTTTTAAAACATTGTCTTTGTTATAATTTGCAACATAAATGTTTCCGGTTTTATCAGTCGCAAGCCCTATCGGACCGCTGATTTTGGAATCTTTTACAAAAATTATTTTTTTATTATCGGGCGTTATTTTTGTTATCAAATTGTTGTTAAACTCCGCCACATAAAGGTTTCCTTCAGAATCAGAAGTTATCCCCGTTGGTGCTAAAATATTTTGATAAACAAAATTTGATTGGCTGATTTTAGGCTCGGAGATTTTTACCTCCTTAATCGGTGCCGAAACATCGATATTTTGAACCGTGCCCTGCTGCTTAATTTCTTGCGCAAGTACCTGAGCGTCTTTTGCCCGCTCGCAGTCAATTGGAATTATACTCAAATAAGTCAGAGCTTTTTGGTTTTGCCCGAGCTGTTTGCTCAGCCATGCGGCTTTATAAACAGAATCGTAATCGTCGGGCTTTCTTACCACCACCTGCTTAAAAATGACAAGTGCTTCTTCGTATTTGCCCAAAAATTCAAGCACAGAGCCCAGATTATAGTAAGCGTCAATGTAATCAGGGTCAAGGCTTATTGCGGTTTTAAATGCGGTAGTGGATTTGTCGTATTCGCCTGCCTTGTAATAATCGATTCCTTGATTATACTGCAAAACAGCTTCGGTATTGGCTTCTTGCGCTGTTGCAAAAAGCGAAGTTGAAATTAATATCAGAAGTAAAACCAATATTTTTTTCATTTTTCCCCGATTAAATTAATTTGTTTAACTCACCCAATAACTTTTTATGTTTTTCGACAAACCCGTTTCCTCTTGCCTCGATTGCTTTTTTCAGAGTTAAGGCAAGATTGAGTGCTTTTTGCTCTTTCAGATTTTTGCAGAAAACTTCTTCAAAATTATTGGGAATTCTCAAATTCCAATTTCCGTCTCCTGAAGTTCCCGGACGGTTGTAAACGTCTTTTATCCCAAAATAATCCGTAAAAAATATCTGAATATTTTGGGCAGGGCTTGCGAAAATCTCAACCAATTTGGTCTGCGCCAAAAACGTCAAGTCTTTTGTAAGATTCATTATTATATCATCTTTATTTTCCTCATCAGGGAACAAATCTTCGACAAGATTTTTTGCATGCAAGTAACCTTCGTGTGTGTTAATCATATTTTCCGCCCACATCGAAATCGGCTCGTTATCGTGAGTTCCAACCATTGCCCATGAATTTTTGTCTATGTTGCGGCAGCGGTAAGGATGATCTTGCATTTCCGGAGATACAAACTGGGTTAATTTCATCCCCTGAAGCTTATATTTTTCCATAACCGCAGCGACCGGATTTGTTAAAGTTCCCAAATCTTCGCAGACAATAGAATCCTTATCAAGCCCTTCTTCTTTAGCAGCTGCTATTACAATGTGCTCTATTATTCTTCCGTAAAGCTTAATCTGCTCGTCAGAGAGCGTTTGAACTCTTTTTTCCTTATCTGGTTCAAGGTCGTGGTTCAAGTCGTTAAGCGATGGAATTGCATATTTGCCCAATTCGGGGTGTTCGGGCGATGAATAAAGTCTTCCCGCACCTTCTTCTACTTTGGGATTTTTGCCCGCTTTGTAAACCCAGGGGTCTATAAGCCCCACGATGTGGTCGATTCTTACTCCGCCGGGGTTTTCTTTGAACATTTTTTTAAAAAGTTCTTTCATTAAAACTCCGCCCTCATCAAGCGAACCGTCGGGCTTAAAAAGTTTTTCGGGAGCAATTACGGGAAAGCCCCAGCTTTGTCCATCTTTAGAAAAATAATCGGGCGGACAGCCCAAAAACCAGCCTTCCATGAACAAAGACTGATATGCCCAAGTGTCCCTGTCAGAAAATGCCACCTGACGGTCTGCGATTAGTTTTATGCCCTGAGAAAGCGCATATTCCTTTGTTTGACTGTTTTGAACACTCAAAACAAATTGGCAGAATTTATAAAAATTTATTTCGTCTTCGTAATTTGCTTCAATCTCGTTTATCCTGTTTGCAAATTCCATTTTTTCTTCGATTGACTTTGGGTTAAGTAAATTTTTATCAGTTTCAGATTGCCAAAGCGGCCAATAATCGTTGCAATTTTCAATCGAAAGTGCTTCATAAAGTGCATCTTTTTCAAGCCATGTGTTGTTTTCTCTTTTGTATTTTTCAAATTCTTCTTTTATTTTTTCAGAAGCAGAATTTTTAAAATTCTCATAAGCTTCTTTTAACGCGCTTTGCTGGGCTTTATAAATATAAGAATAAGCGGTTTTTCCCGAATTCTTGTTGGGATTGTTTTGCACAACAGAATTAAAAGTTTCCTCTGATAAAATATTGTTCCATTGTTTTGTAGTTAGTTGTTTTAAATCAATAAAAAGCGGGTTTCCGGAAAAAATTGTGCCGGTATATGGCGAAGAATCACAGGCTTTGGTTTTACCCGCAGGCCCCAGTTGAATTGCATTAAAAACTCCGGATGCAAAATCAATCAAATTTTTGCCTGCGGCAGAATTTATACTGCCAAACCCAGTATCTTCATCGGACAAAGAAGGGAAACTGCTTGAATGGGCTATCAGAGCAAAGTTTTTCTTGTCTAAGGCTTTAAGTGCTTCTTGCACAACTTTAGAGGTCAAATTTTTATCCGCTAATTTGCAACCCATATTTCTCTCCTTATAAACAAACTCTGTCTGATTTTAGCACGACAAGGTTTTTTTGCAAGAGAGGAAATGGTAAATAAGTGAATAAGTTCAATTTGTTGCTAAGCAACAAAAATATTAACCTTTCAGCTGTTCACCCATTCAGCTTTTCAGCTAATAATATTCCTGCCCGTCTTCTTCATAATTATCTTCGTCAAAATCGTCCATAAATTCTTCATTTTCTTCGTACTCTTTTTCTTCTTCCAACTCTTCCATATCTTCAAGGAAAGTCGTTCGTTTTTTTGAATTTAATACGTTGGCGACATTCATCATTGCAAGAGAATTAAGCGTGGCTCTAAGCTGTGCGCTTCTGTCAATAAAAGGGAATTCATATTGATTTTGTTCTTCTTCGTTTTGTCCTTGGGCGTAGTACTCTGTCCCCGGACCCATTTTATCGTCTTGAGTTTTTGCGGCGGTACCTGAAATGTCGCCGCTTTTAAAATTAAAAGCGCCGCCTATTCCAAAGAAACCCGCTGCTCTATTATCTACCATTTCTCTTGCCCTTGTGTTTATTTAAATATTATACAATTATTTGATACAACAAACAACCGCACCAATGTATAAATCATCTGAATAATTTATTTTGCTAGTAAGGCTTAAATATTAAACAATTCTTTACATTTAAAATCATATCAAATGTCGAATTTTACTGCACCTTGACGCAAAACTCGAACTTCGTTTTCTAATATTAAAGCCACTGTTGACTCTAAACCTTTTGCAAGTTGCCCAAAGTCTTCTATAACTAAATCTGCAGTGTTTCCGACTTTCTCAAGCGCCTGTTTATAAGTTTTTGCCGAAGGTTCGCTGGACAAATTTGCGCTTGTAGTTGCAAGAACTTTTCCTTCAATACATTCACAGATTTCTTGAAAAACTTTGTTGTCTGGAATCCTTATGCCGACGGTATCAAATCCTGAAGTTATAAAATCAGGAGTTTTACCTGATTTTTTTAATACAAGAGTCAACGCACCGGGAAAATATTTTTCGGCAAGTTCATTTGCTTTTTTGCTCAACGATTTTACGTAAAGCAAAAGATTTTCAACACTGTTTGACATTAAAATCAAAGGCTTTTTAGCCTCTCTTTTTTTAATTTCATAAATTTTTTTAACCGCTTTTTTACTCGAAGGCAAACAGCCCAAGCCCCATACGGTGTCTGTAACAAAGGCAATCACCCCGTCATTATCTAAAGTGTTTTTTATTTTTTGCTTTAATTGATTACTTAAATAAGCCATATTTTTCACTCATTTTTCCGATAAATCTTTCTTTGAGCTCGATTGCGTAGTCCATTTTATACAACAAATTCAAATAAATATAACAAACAAGACAGATTGAAGTCACAAAAAGAATTTTTGAAATTTCAAAGATTGTGCGAGGAAGCATCAATGTGTCAAACCAGATACACATTGCCCAGCAGACAAAAAGTGTTACCGCCCCTGCCGTAAACATTTTTGCAAAATTTGAGAACAAACTTTTATAATCAAGTTTGATTTTTCTGCCTATCAAAACACCCAAAACAACCGCGTTAAAAAGCGTTACAAGTGTTGTTGAAAGTGTAATTCCGCCTATTCCGCCTCCGATTGAAAGCTTTGCAACCAAAAGCCAGTTTAAAAAGAATTTCAAAATAATCGAGCTGAACGCTACCAAAAACGGTGTGGCAGAGTCATTAAAAGAATAGTAAACCCTTGTTATGGAATCTCTGAAAACGTAGGGCAGAATCGAAAAAGACAAAAACCATAAAGCTTGCGTTACCATAAACGTCGCATTATCATCAAATGCTCCTCTTTGGAAAATAAGCCTGATTCCATCATATCCGAGCGTCAGAATACCTATTATTATAGGAACTGCGGCAAAAAGAAGTACCCCGACACCTTTGTTAAAGTAGCTTTTAATTCCCTCAAAATCTTCCTGTGCCACCAGTCTTGAGAAAATCGGGAAAAGCGGGACTAAAAACGCTGTTACCAAAATCCCCACAGGAAACTGGAAAACTCTGTTTGCATAGCCGATAGCTGTCCATGCGCCTTCTTTTAAAGAAGAGGCAAAGAACATGTCAACATAAATATGAATTTGTCCCACAGTTGAGCTTAAAATTGCGGGAAACAAAAGTTCGCAGATATTTTTAAACTGCGGGTTATAAAAATCGAAATTCGGTCTTAATCTGTAACCTAACTGTTTTATTTTAGGAAGCTGATAAACAAACTGGCACAGAGCACCTATTGTAGTTGCCCAAGCAAGCACACTCCCAGTATTGTCGCCTTTTACGGCAGAAATCATCAAAATAATCACCACGCTCATCAAAATCGGCGAAACATTAGGCAGGATAAATTCGCGGTAACTTATCAAAATTCCGTAATAAATTCCCACAATTCCGCCCACGATCAAAACAGGCGACATAATTTTAAGATGCATGCCTGCAAGTGCGGTTAATTCAGGGTTAGTACCCGAGATTATAAACCCCATTATCTGGTCTGAAAAAACAAAACACAAAACCGCCAACACCATAAAAAACAAAAAACTTGCGGTCAAAAAGGTGTTAAAAAGTTTATTTAACTGTTCGTTTGCTTTTTCCTTAAAAGAAGGTATAAGCTTTGAAAAAACCGCCACAGTCGCGCTGTGGAAAGGTCCCCCGACTCCGCCTAGCAGAATTATTGCAAGGGCTGGAATCTGATAGGCATAAAAGTAAGCATCTGAAACCATTGATGCCCCGTAGAAATTTGCGATTACGACATCTCTTATAAAGCCGATAAGTTTGCTCACAACAGTGACCATAGCAATAAGCCATGCCGCTTTCAGCAGACTCGGTCCTTTTTCATTTTCCGCGCTTACATTTTCTTGGGTACTCAAAATTCGTAACCTTCACTTTTTTCAACCAGCTCGACGTAAACTCTTATGGCTTTGTTTTCACAATTTTGCGGGAAGTAGAAAATAATTTCGTTTTTTCCGCGTCTTATGTAGCTTGAAATATCAATTCTGCTGTACCGGTGAATAGGAATAAAACTGTTTGCAAGCTCAAAAGTTACGTCTCTTGAGTTAATTTTAGCACTAAATTGTTTTATTTGGTACTTGTTGTCAACAACAACCGTAGCACTTTGCTTAGGCGCATAAAATTTTTGTATTCCGACATGTTGATTTTGGCTGTCAGAAAGAATCAGAGGCACTGTGGCAATAGTGATTCCCTGATAGTATCTTTTTAAAATCTTGTCAAAACTTTTGTTCAGCGAAGTTGCCATAAAGCCTGCTCCGAATTGGCTCATCCCGACCCCGTGTCCGTAGCCCCCGCCGTAGGCTGTTACTTTGGTGAGTTTTCCATTCTCATCCCAAATGTGGTCAAAAACCACATTTGCGCTTGGAAGTGCTTTGCCTTCTTTGGTCAAAAGCCTTCTTATTACAAGCTCTTTGTAAATTTTGTAATTTTGCTTGTCAGTTACTATTTCAAGCTCCATTGCTTTGCCCGAAACGCCTCTTTTGTTGACTTTAAGTTCTTTAATTTCGCCTAAAATGTCACCTTTTTTAAATTCCGGCTTAACAAACCCTGTTTTTGACTGCACCACAAGGGTTTGCTGCAAAACATTTTTTAACTCATCTGTTCCTTCCCAAACTTTTTGCCAGCGGTAGTAAGGCGATTTCATATCGTAAGAATCCGGCGCAGTCATATAAAATTTTCTTGCAGCCTCTTCGCTGTCAAGCGGCAAAACACCTATAATATCGGGAGTTCCGACCAAATAAGGTCTTGACTTTGAAGGAAATTCTTTTGTCTTGGGATCTGAAAAAACATTCTCGTAGCTTTCGGTGTAGCCGCCTGCTGTGGAGCTATATTGTGCCACGATTAAATCCCAGCCGTATAGTGCCACAAGCCCTCTGGTCTCGTCAACAGCTCGCTCGGAGAGTAAATCCTCTGTCCCTGCCCCGAAATAAACCTGACTGGCAACAGAATCGTCCACGTCAAATTCTTTGCAAGAGCGCGTTCGTGGAGTCAGGACATAATTTCTTGCGGCAACCGCCTGCGCCTTGAGTGCTTCCAGACCGAAACGCACAGGCATCTCATTTGGCACAACGCCTTTGAGATAACTTTCGACATCGACAACGTTTATAATATAAAATTGTGTCGGACTTTTGGGGGTTATTTCAAAGTTTCCCCGATAAATCGCCTGCCTTGAATTTCTTTTTAAACCCTCAATTCCCAAAAAACCTTTCGGGCAGGTAAAAATTAAAGCCGAAGCGGTTTTTACAACGGGTTTGTCGTTTAATTTTACCTCTAAAACCCCTGAATTCATCTTTATTTTAACAACATCTGCAGGTAAAAACTTTGCAATTTCCTTGCCCGATTCCTTTTCAATCAGCGAAAAATCGCTTGTGGCAAGAATTGAGGCTTCGCCCCAAGCATACGAGCTGAAATTGTTGTTTGTCAATGCAACTCTTACAAGCGCATTATCATTGAGGCTCAAAGACTGCTGTATGGCAGGAGTCGGGGGCAAAATTATTTTGTTTTGTTCGGTTTTTGCAGCGGTTTCGGGTGGCGGAGAAGTTTTTTCAACTGGCTGCGCAGGGGGTGTGGAAGTCGTGGGAGGTGTGGGGGTTGCAGCTTTTTGTGGGACTCCCGGTGTTTCTAAAATTTCCGATTTTTCCGTGTTCTTTTTTTCTGATGATACAAACGGCACTTTTAAATCGGTATTAATGGAAAAAACTCCGCCCGCAAAGGCTTTTAGACCGAAAGAGAAAATAATAAACAACAAAAATGCCAAAGCATAACGTTTATAAGATGCTGAAACAAGTTCAGCATGACGTTGGTTTTTGGGTGTTTTATGCCTTATTTCAGTTCCCATGTTGTGCCGTCTTTGCTGTCTTTTAACACTATGCCCGCCTCGTCAAAAGCAAGTCTTATTTTATCCGCCAAATCCCAGTTTTTTTCTTCTCTGGCAGATTTTCTGTATTGTAAAATTTCTTCCATATCAGCAAAAGTTTTTCCCAAATTACTTGAAATAAGATTTATTTTTTCTTTTAATTCATCTTGAGAAATCTCAACTTTATCAAAATTAAAGCCCAAAGCTTCGGATAAGTTGATTAGAAGTGCCAAATTCTGCGGGTTTGGCACTTTGTTTAATTTATTTGCCAAATCGAACAAAACCGCAAGTGCTTTTGAAGTGTTTAAATCTTCATCCATAGCCTCAACAAATTGCTTGTATTCATCAAAAGCTTCCATATTAAGATTTTCGTCAATTTTTACTGTTTTACGTGACTGATTTATAGCATTATAAAGTCTTTTTACCCCGGCTTGTGCCGATTCAAGTGCTTCGTCGGAGAATTCCACCGGCATGCGGTAATGATTGGTCAGGATAAAAAATCTTATGGTGTTTGCGTCGTATTTTTCCAAAATTCCGTCGATAGTTAAAAAATTCCCTAAAGATTTTGACATTTTTTCTTTATTTATGGTCACAAACCCGTTATGAAGCCAGTATTTTACAAACTGACAGCCGTTAGCGCACTCCGATTGGGCGATTTCATTTTCGTGGTGAGGAAAAATCAAATCCGCGCCGCCTGCGTGGATATCTATCGTTTCGCCCAAATATTTTCTGCTCATCGCCGAACACTCAATGTGCCAGCCCGGTCTGCCTGTTCCCCAAGGGCTTTTGTAGCCGAATTTTTCGTCTTTTTTCCACAGGGCAAAATCCATAGGATTTTCTTTTATCTCGGAGGTTTCAACCCTAGCACCCGCTTCAAGTGCGTCAAGCGGCTGTTTTGAAAGAGCACCGTATTTATCGAATTTTTTAACCCTGAAATACACATCCCCGTTTGATTCATAGGCAAAACCTTTTTCTATTAATTGTTTGTTCATGGCAATCATTTCGCCCAAAGTTTTTGTGGCAAAAGGCTCAATATCAGGGGGCAAGGTATTTAATTTTTTCATGCTTTCAGAAAATAATTTGTAATAGTGTTGTGAAATTTCATCTGGAGTTTTGCCCTCTTTTTGGGCTTTGTTTAAGATTTTGTCGTCAACGTCGGTTACGTTTCTGCAGTATGTAACCTCATAACCTTTAAACTTTAAATATCTGTACAGAACATCCCATGTTATATAACAGCGAGCGTGTCCCAGATGCGCCAAATCATAAACGGTCGGTCCGCAAACATACATTTTTACTTTGTTTGCCTCAATAGAGATAAATTCTTCTGTTTTTTGGGAGTATGTGTTATATAACTTCATCTGTCCTCTCGCCTTCTGTCATCCCGAACTCGTTTCGGGATCTATCCAACAGACTAAGCTGGTAAGATGCTGAACCAAGTTCAGCATGACATTTATATTAATATTTTTTAATTTATATTTATTACCCTATTTTACTATAAAAAATTTTATTGATATATTAGATAAATGATTAGAGATTATATCAATTCAGCTGCGCAGAAAAAGTATTTCCTGATGTTTTTTACTTCGGTAATCTACATTTTAGGACTTTTTGCATACTTTAGTCAAAAAAGTATTGAATTTTCTTTTGTGCTTTTAATTATTGCGATTTTTGCAATCCTGAAAAATTATATTTCGCCAAAGCTTGCGCTTTTTTGGTATTTTGTGTTCTTTTTTGCTTTTTTTAATGCAAATTTAAGAATAAAAAACTATGACACGCTTTATCAGATAGCGCCAAAAGATGCGGTTATTACAGGACAAATCACCTCCATTCCGTCCGGAATCAACGGCAGGGAAAAATTCTTTTTCAATGTTAAAAAAATCTCTTACGACAAAAAAGAAGTTGAAATCAAGGCAAAAACTTATATAAATATGATTCCTTGTTTTGAAAGATCCCGCAATAAATGCGGGATGACATTGAATATCGGCGACACTTACATCATTAAAGGTAAATTAAGACCGCCGTTTAAGGCATCAAACCCTTCGCAGTTTGACTACGGCAAATATTTGAAAAACTTCGGAGTATTTACCCTGTTTTACGCACAAGATGCCGATTTTAAAAAACTAGACACAAAACTTAGCCCAAAATGGGCTTTTTTGCAAGGGCTTAACAACATCAGAAATCAAATCCTGACTACCCATGCCAAATATTTAAAAAGCCCTAACTTAGAAATATTAGGCGGAATAGTCTTCGGCGACGATGCTGTGGCACCACCCGATTACATCAAAAAAGCATTTATAAACTCGGGCTTACTCCATATTCTTGCTGCATCGGGAATGAACGTTGCCATAATCTACGGAATATGGTTTTTCATCCTGCGCAAACTAAAAGTTCCTTTTAACATAACGGTTTCAAGCGGAATTTTTGTTATAATCTTCTACGCGCTTATGACGGGGCTAGGACCTTCTGTAATACGAGCTGCGATTATGCTGATTTTTGTTTTGCTTGGTAAATTAATCGACCGAGATGCTCACAGTCTTTCGCTTTTGTCTTTTGTGGCACTTTTAATGTTAATTTACAACCCAGCCTATATAAATGATGTGGGCTTTCAGCTTTCATTTTTGGTAACTTTCGGGCTTTTGACCACCGCACCTGTTGTCTTTGAAAGACTGAAACGTGTTCCGAACTGGCTTTCGGGTGCTGTTTTCATCCCTATTGTGGCTCAAATCTGGATTGCGCCTTTGCAGATGTATTATTTTAATTCTTTCAGCCTTTATTCGGTTTTTGCAAATATCGCCATTATGCCTTTTGTATCAATCGTGAGTTTCGGCGGGTTCATAAGCTCTGTTATTGCAATGTTTAAGCCTGTTGCGGATATAACCTGTTTTGTGTTTGACTCTGCCCTAAATCCTGTTTTAAACGCCCTTGTTGCAATTTCTCAATACTTTTCAAATCTGCCTCATTCACTTGTTATAACGCCTCAGCCGAATGATTTTCAGATGATTTTGTATTATTTTCTTGTTGTTTTAATAACCCTTCTTTTTAAATTCGGCAGAGAAAAACGGATTATAACCGCAACCATTATTTCTTTGGCTGTTTTATTTATACTTTATATCCCGCTTCCCGATAAAGATTTTGAAACAATAGTTTTTGACGTTCAAAACGCAGATGCTTTTTTGATTAAAACACCGAAAAATAAATACTTTATTATAGATAGCGGAAAACAGGGATTCAAAGGCGGAAAATCTCAGGCGGATTTTATCATCCTTGCCTACCTTAAAGATAAGGGAATTAAAAATATTGAAGGACTTATCTTGACACACTTTGATTCTGATCATGCAGGCGGTGCCGTTGATTTAATCAAAAACCTTGGGGTAAATGCAGTTTATTTAAATTCTTTAGATGACAAATCGCCCTTAGCGCAAAAGATTTATAACCTTGCAAAAAACAAAAAAGTTAAAACTTTTGCCGTAAAAAACAATGAAATAATCTATTTTGAGCCCGATTTTAAGATAAAAACTTTCATCTCGGGAATCAAAAACAGCGACAATGAAAATTCTGTCATAACCCTTGTTTCAAGGGGCGATTTTGACGAACTTTTTATGGGTGATGCCGGCGTTGAAGCGTTTGGCAAAATCGCCCCATACATGCCAGACATTGAAGTCCTAAAGGTAGGACACCACGGTGCCAGAAACGTTGTGGACAAAAAAATGATTGAAAAACTTAAACCCGAAGCCGCTTTGATTTCGACAGGACCTAACCATTACGGTCACCCCAGCGGTGTAACCCTTGATGTTCTGCAAAGTCAAAACGTTAAAGTTTTTATAACCGAAAAACAAAATTCCCTGAAAGTAGAAAATTCTAAAAACGGCTACAAAATAAAAAGTTATGACAGCCGTAACGGTAAATATATAGAAAAATCAGGCTTTAATTAATACTTTTTACAAAATCAGCCAAAAGGTATGCCTCATTCGGTCCTACGATTATTTCAAAACCTTTTAACTCTTCCCTTAATTCCTGCGCCATATGAGCCAAAAGCCCGGGGATTATTATTTTTTTGTTTTTAACTTTTTTGGCAAGCTCATACTTTGCAACCGTTTTTGCAACCATTTGCGCGGTGAATTTTTCGGCAGACCATGCCGTTAAAACGCTCATCCCCTCAGAAGGTGTTACAACAAGGTAAGCGGGTTTATTTAATGCTTCAATTTCGTTTGCTATCGCAAAGTAAGTAAGCGCAAAGTTTGTTGTTAAAAATATTAGAGCGTTTTTGTCGGGATTATTGAATTCATAAACTTTTGACTCCACCTGAAGCGGTTTTTGAGGATCAGTAAAAATATTTTGCCTGAGCGTCATTAAAGTAGAAAACAGTGCCTCGTCAAAGTCTTCAAAAATAAGCATATTGGCGTATTTGCAAAGATAAAAACTTGCTTTTGACATCAATTCAAGCAACCCCTCACCCGGGCTTTGCCCACCCTCTCCCCCAAGGGGCGAGGGAAAATAAACGTAAACAGGAGTTGAATACTTGTCATCTTTTTCCAAAACGGCTTTTTTGCGGATTTTGGTAAGTTTTTCAACCGTTTCAAAAACTCCTTTATCTTCAACCTTTATTAAATCCTTCAAGTCTTCTTCGACAATCCATGCAAAACCCAAGTCATCAAGCTTGTCTGTTAGTTTTGAGAAAGACATATCTTCCCCCCCCCTTGAGGGGGAGGATTGAGGAGGGGGGTATTTGCCCTTCAAATAAATCAAATCAACCTTAAATGTCTCGTTTACTCTTGTAATTTCAAAATCTAAAACCCTTTGGAGCTTATTCTGCCAGTCTTTTTCTTTTGTGTCAATAACAACAGCAACAGCGGTTTTATTCACAAATGTTTTGTCATGGCGATACAAAACATTTTCTCCGCCGACTAAAACCTTGTTTTTGTGCCCTAAAAGTATTTCTTTTTGGGGCTTTTTCATCCCCAGTTCAAACATCTCTTTAAGGTCTTTGCTGACATAAGGACACAGACTAATTTGCGCCTGACCTTTTGCAAGTTTAAGCGCAAAAGCCATGCAGGTTGGAAGACCGCATTTTTTGCAGTTTCCCTCGGACAATTTTTTTGCAGCAGGCAAATATTTAAAAATTTGTAATCCCGACAATTCAGTCATATAATTCCTTAGTTGAATAGTTGAACAGGTGAATAGGTGAAGAGTTTTTCATTCTCTAAACTTATCACAAATTGTTATAAGTTAGCAAGACTTCAAGATGCTGATACTATTGTGAATTCTATCATGGAGTGGATTATTTTAGCAAGCCGTAAGGACATTTTCTACGGCTCGTTCCTCGCCTTGAAAAGAAGTCAAATAAATTCAGCATGACGTAATAATTTATTTAATATTTCCACGCTTTTGGGATGCTCCAGTACCACAATGTTTGCGCCTGCTGCGATTACGGCAGAGGCGGTCGTTATTTCATACATTAAAGAGCGCGTCTTAAAATCCCCGAAACTCTTGGAAAAAGTGTCCGATTTTGCCTCTTTTGCCTTAAGCGCCTCTTCGCCTGCAAAAGCGATTAGGGGCATATTTAGCATTTCATCCCCGTCAAATGCCGCAAGCTTAATTCTTTCCATAATACTGTAACCGTATTCAAGCCCGTAGCCTAAACCCCCCATATCAGTGTCAATCAAAATCCTATCAGGACTTAAACCCATATCGGTCGTTAATATATTCATCTCTTTGGCAAGGTTAATGTCAATCGGGGTTCTTATCACCAAAATATGACCTCCTTTTACAACAGGCGGCACAAACTCTTTATAAGTATTTTCGTCTGCAAAGGCAACAATAACCTCTCTGTCTAATACCTCCATCAGTGCAGGCAAAAGTTTTACATCAACGGATTTGTTATTCATTCCTCTGATAATCAAAGGTTTTTTTATATGGGGCAAAAGCTCTGCCAACAGAGTTTTTGCCCTTAAAATATTTTCATCAACATTTTCTTCGGAAATATTGAATTTTAGGGCAAGAATATCACAATTTGATTCTTGAGCTTTTTGTACAAGTTTAATCGGCTTTTTTTCGCCATAATAATCTTTAACAATGTGGGAAGATGCGTCAAAATCAAAAATGTTTAATTCCAAAGCAAAATAAGGACAAGCAGTATCATTTTTCCCTGCTTCTACAACATGCGAAGTTGAGAAATAAATATCTGTAACATTTACCCCCTCACCGCCTATTTTTAATCCTTGAAAATTAATTTGCCGTATCACGCTCTGTTCACTGCTCACCGTTCACTTATCCCCGTTCGCTTTTGACTTTGTCCATTAATTCTACAAACTCTTTTTCGTCAAGGGTTTCTTCTTCAAGAAGGGTTTTGGCTATGTATTCGAGCATGTCGCGGTTTTCTTCCAAAAGCTTTTTGGCGTTGTTATAACAATCGTCAACTATTCTTTTAACTTCTTTATCGATTTCTGCTGCGATTTCTTCCGAGAAATCTCTTGTGTGGCCGAAATCTCTGCCCATAAAGACGTGTTCTTCGCTTTTGCCGTATGCCATATAACCCATTTTATCGCTCATACCGTAGGATGTAACCATTTTTCTTGCAAGTGCAGTTACTTTTTCCAAATCGTTTGAAGCTCCTGTGGTTATAAAATCTTTGCCATAGATTAATTCTTCTGCAACCCTTCCGCCTAATGTCATTGTAATTCTGTCGATAAGCTGATTTTTCTTCAAGGTCAGGTGGTCTTTTTCAGGCAAAGTCATTGTTATGCCAAGTGCCATACCGCGCGGAATGATAGAAACTTTGTGAAGCGGATCGCAGTCTTTGAGAAGTTTAGACAAAAGCGCGTGTCCCACTTCATGATAAGCCGTATTTTCTTTTTCTTCATCGGAGATAATTTTGCTTTTCTTTTCAGGCCCCGCCATAACTTTGTCGATTGCCTCTTCCAGGTCATCCATTTGAATTTTTACTTTGTCGTGCCTTGCTGCAAGAAGTGCTGCTTCGTTTAACAAATTTTTCAAATCCGCACCTGTAAATCCGGGTGTTCTTTTGGCAAGAACTTTCAAATCAACTTCATCAGCCAGCGGTTTATTTTTTGCATGAACCTGCAAAATCTGTTCTCTGCCTAAAATGTCGGGACGGTTTATTACAATTTGTCTGTCAAATCTGCCCGGTCTTAAAAGTGCGCTGTCTAATATGTCAGGGCGGTTTGTTGCCGCAATTACAATGATATTGGTATTCTCGTCAAAGCCGTCCATTTCAACAAGAAGCTGATTTAAAGTCTGCTCTCTTTCGTCGTGTCCGCCGCCTAATCCTGCTCCGCGCTGACGTCCGACCGCGTCGATTTCGTCTATAAATATAATACAAGGCTGATGTTTTTTAGCTTGATCAAACAAATCCCTCACCCTGCTTGCTCCAACACCAACAAACATTTCCACAAAGTCAGAGCCGCTTATCGAAAAGAAAGGAACGCCTGCTTCGCCCGCTACAGCTTTTGCCATAAGCGTTTTACCTGTTCCGGGAACTCCTAAAAGCAAAACGCCTTTTGGAATTTTTGCGCCGAGTTTAATATATTTTTCACCGTTTTTGAGAAAATCGACAATTTCTGCAAGTTCCTGTTTCTCTTCGTCGATTCCCGCAACATCTTTGAATGTTATTTTAACTTTATTATCAAGCATCATTTTTGCCTTGCTTTTGCCGAAAGACATCGCCTGAGAGCCGCCCGCTTGAAGGCTTTTTGCCATAATTAAAAGAAAAACTATAAATAAAATCGGCAAAATCAAAGAACCCAAAATGTTCATCCACTGAGAAGATTCGCTTGGTTTTTTTACGTTTATCTCAACATTAGCCGCTTCTAATTTTTTCATCAACTCAGGGTCACTTGGAGTTAAAACTTTATACTGCAAAACGGGTGCTTTTTGCTCCCCGTATAATGCTTTTAGCGTTTCGCTGCTTTCTTTTTTAGCCATAGGCGGCTGAACTTTGGGATGAGCGACTAGAGATTTTTCATCTACAATCTCGACATTTTTAATATCACCTGCTTTAAGTTTTTGCAAAAAATCCGTGTACGAAAGCTCCTGCGTACTGGTATTGGGACCTGCAACAAGCATTGACACAAACGCCAAAACCATTATCCCGAGGATTACGTACATTCCCATAGATTGACTTTTATTCATTATTACCTCTGTTTTTATGTCTCTTCTGAATTATTATACTTTAAAAAAATCAGTTCATGTCTTTGAGTTTTATTTTTTCTTTGTATCTGTCTTCAACTTGTTTTTCAGACGGCTGAAATTGTTGTAAGGCAAGAGTTTTATTGATTTCTCGACTTAGGCTTGCAAAATTGATTTTATCTTCTGTCGGATTTTCTCTTCTGTTGGTAACAAAACCGTTTACCATCATAAGAATCTCCAAAAACATTTCTTTTTTGATACATTGGTTTTCAAAATCGTCCAAAACCTCCATTAAATAAGGATAAGTATCCTGACCATTATTTTCGTTAATTGCAACAATGTGTTTTTGAATCTCAAAATCATCAAAATTTGCCTGAATTATCTTCAAATAAAATTTTGAATACCTGTAAATATATTCTGTTATCTGCTGAGCACTCTGATATTGAGAAATTTTCTTATAATACCTTTTGAAATATTTATAAAGTTCATTTTTTTCAGGGACTCTGCCGTTGCTTTGAATAGTTAGAAAATCTTTTATAAACTCTTTTAAACTGTTTGACAAACCAATTCCCGTAAAAGACTCAACTGTTTTGCCCCAAATGTTTTCTGCAGCTTCATCCTGCTCTGAAATAAAACTTGTAATAAGATTAATTTGACTTAAATCTTCTTTTGTCGGATTCAAAGATTGATAAATTTCTTGCGCGGGAATTTCTGTTTTTTCGGTAAATATAACCATAAATTTCATTCTTTTTATAAGATCAAAAAGTTTTGTGGCAGAAATTTTTTTAATTTTTATCGTGTCTAAAAAGCTTTTATATGTTCTGTAAAGACTGTTTTTCTTTTCTCTTTCGGTAAATTCCAAAGAAAAAACTATTCTTCTGTAAATTTCACCCCAGCCGCCGTCAAGCTGAAGTTTTACCTCTCCTTCATTTATCAGGTAGCGTGTAAAAATTTTATATCTGGCCTCATTGTTTTTAGCCGAAGTATCTTTATATCCTGCACACAAAGCGCAAAGCAAAAGACAAACGGTTGTAATTCTTTGAAGACCGTCTATGATAATAAAATTACCGACTTTTTCAGATTTTTCTATTATAATAACACCTGAAAAAATGGGGTCATTATTGTTTATGTTTTCAAGCAATTCATTTAAATATTCCTCAACTTTTTCATTGCTGAAATTATAACCGGCAGAAAAACCTACCGAACTAAGCTTCTTGGCGGCACTTAAAATTTCCAGTATGCCTATAATCGTTGAATCCATATTTTTTCCCATAAAAAACACGTGTTATTACATATATTATAGCACGTGTTTTTTTCTTGAAAATATTTATTTTAAAAAATGATTAAACTGAGAGAACAAATCCACCGTTATCGGCATTTTTCAAACAGTCCCCGTCTATTTTTGTTCGAAGATTTTTAATGTATTTGTAAACGTAATCTCTTGGCAGGTCAAGCAATTTGGCTAAATCCTTTGCATAAACTATTTTATTATTGTTTTGCGCAAAGTAATCGAAAACCGCTTGTTCTCTATCGGTAAGAGCCTTATTAAATACAAGCCTGACTTCTTCTTTAAGATTTTTTGGAGCCTCTGATTGCTCCTGTTTTTGGGCATTAGCCTGTTTTGCAATAGTTTTTTTGATTATAGAATCAGTTTTTGAAGATGATTTTGAAAGCTCTTTTTCTCTTTCGAAAGCTCGTTGGGCAATAGAAGTTATTTTTTCACCGCGAGTTTGAGCTAAATTATCAAATCTGGACATAACGGGTTGACCCTTTAAAACTATGTCAACTATATCGTTAGTGTGTTTTTCTTCCGCTATTACTTTACCTAACCTCGCTGCATACTCTTCCAGTGTAATTTTTTCTAATGAGCTTCTCCACCGTTTAATCTCTTCCTTGCTCAAATATTCTGGCATGCAATATCTCCTTGACTAAAAATTCAAATCTTATATTTTATAAATTTATCATAAAACTTTTTTTGTGAAACAAAATATTTCATAACGTAAATTTTTGTTTTAAATACTTTACAATGTAAAGAAAAGTAAACGGTGAATGGTGAGAGGTGAGAAGTGGAGAGTGAAAAGAATTTTACTGCTCACTGTTCACAGCTCACTGTTCACTGTATAATATAATTATGAATAAGTTTGAATTCTTTTCTAAATTTAATGTTCCGGTAATTATTGTTAACGAAAAAAAAGAGGTTTTGTATAAAAATCACGTATTTTTAAGAACTTTTTCGGATTTTGTCGACTTGGAAAAATTTTCCCACCAATTAAATTTTGATGTCTGCGTTCTTGAAGAAGGAAACATTGAAGCATACTCGCCGATTTATCAGGCGATTTCATCTCCTCAAAACTTTTTTGCAAGAGTTATTTGCCAGAATTCGGGAAAAGAAAATTTTTATTACAACATAACCTCAATAAAAAGAAACCGCTATGTGGTGATAATTTTTGACGACGTAACAGCGCAAAACAAGCTTGAAAGCCTCGAAAAAGAACACAACAAGCTTTCTAAAGATTACAAACAACTCTATGAAGAAAATCAAAATTTCGTAAAAATTAAACAAAAAGCCCAAGCTCAGGCAATTAAAATGGTTTTGATAAATAAAATGTCTAATATTATAAGAGAATCAATAGATATCTCAAAAGTAATAAATTCGGCACTTAAAGAACTTTCGGTAATGTTCGGGGCTTTTAAAGTTTATTATGCCTCATCAATTAATAAATCTTTTAAAAAAGAAGAAATCCTGCCGCTTGAATTCAAGCCTGAAATAGGCTCTATAATTAAATTTGACGATGCAACATACAAATCAATTACAAATAAGCAAATTCATGTTTCAAATTGCATAAAAGAATGCCTCAACAGCAATGAAACCCTTAAAGAAAAGGCTTCTCGCATAATCGTTCCGATTTATAATTTAAACCAATTTTTAGGGATAATAGTAATACTTTCAAATCAAAAAAGAGAACTGAATGACGAAATAGGCATATTGGAAAGTGTTTCGGCACAGCTTGGAACAGCAATCGTGCAAGCATCTTTGTTTGAACAAATTAATAAACAGCGCGATGAACTTGAAATAGCACTCAAAGAACTTAAAGATACCCAATTACAGCTTATAAACTCTGAAAAAATGGCATCTTTAGGACAGTTAATTGCCGGAGTTGCCCATGAAATAAATACTCCGCTTGCTTCAATAAGTTCAAATAACGAAATAATCGCAAAAGTTATTAAAAAAATCGGCGATGAAAATGTTTCGGAAATGCTTAAAGAAGTTAACCAACTTGATAAAGAAGCAGTTCAGCGTATAAGCAACATAGTAAAATCCCTTAAAAAATTCGTAAGATTAGACGAAGCAGAGCTCCAAGAGGCCGATATTAACCATGAACTTGATCTTACACTGGATTTAATCAGACATGAAACAAAAAATAAAATTGAAATTATAAAGCATTATGGAGTGCTTCCTCTGATTAAGTGTTATCCTAACATGTTAAATCAGGTTTTTATGAATATTTTAATTAATGCCTGCCAAAGCATTGAAAATAAAGGCTCTATAACCATAACAACCTCTTTTAAGAAAAATACATTAACCGTTAGCATAAAAGATACCGGAAAAGGCATGAATAAAGAAGAAATAAACAAAATTTTCACCGCAGGCTATACTACTAAAGGAGTAGGGGTTGGTACAGGGCTGGGATTGGCTATTTCTGAAAAGATTATCCAAAAGCATAACGGCAAAATTCAGGTAAATAGTGAAATCGGGCTAGGTAGCGAGTTCATTATTACTATCATGGGTAAGTAATAAGTGTTAAGTTTTGTTAATTTTTACTTTAATCTATTTTTGAATTAGAGATTATATTATTAAAACAATCATACAAAACGAAAAATAATCCACATGGCGTAAGTAATTGCTCAAAAAATATGTTATTATGTTACTATAAAGTGTTAAATTTACCCTTAATAATGAGTTTCAAACAAAATGTTACAAAAACTTTATAATAAATCGTAAAAAGTAAATATTTTCTCACCGGATTTTTTTAATAAATTATGTGGTGTAGTTAATATTTTGTGTCGGAGGAAAACGAATGACAATCAGTGTAAAAAGTAAGAAAAAACAAGTAAAAAAGACATTTGAAGAACTTTTGTGTGACTTAAAAACAAGCAATTCCGAAAAAGTAAGATATAATGCGGCACGTATTTTGGGAGAAATGGGCGATTCAAACGCAGTTGAACCGCTTATTGACGTA
>DAOQAU010000021.1:20669-25026 GCA_035354275.1 Candidatus Gastranaerophilaceae bacterium | reverse complement strand
ATAATATTATCCGCTCTTCTTGCTTTATTTATCATTTTTCATCTCCGAATATAAATACTTGTCCTCATTGTATCACATTATTGAGAAATTTAAAACACAAAATGTTTAAGAAATGTTAACTTGAATATTTCTTGTTATCATTGAATTTTGGCGGTTTTTAAAAAATTTGTACAAATTTGCTAGCAATTTTTAACCTTGAGGGATATTTAATAATTATCTAAAATATAAAAAACCAATAATAACCAAATAATAAACCAAAAATAACCAACCTTGACCTCATAAAAATATGAGGTCTTTTTTTGCGAAAATAATATTTATATTTGTAATGTTAATTATAATAGCATCAAGTATTTTTCCGACCATATCGGAGTGAGCAATTTACACTTAACGAAACAACGACAAAGCGAGTGTGCTTGAGTGCCGCAGGCACGAGTTCGCGAGCTCGGGTTGAGTTTAGCGTAAATTAGCGAATGCAGATCAGGTCGGAGAGCTTCTTTGCCTACTTTCTTGTCGGTACAAGAAAGTAGGTTCAAAAAATGCTAAAATTTAATACTTTTTAGATTGCTTCGGCTAAAGCCTCGCAACGACACAAGGTTCTTCGCCCTCTCCAAAACGATACTTAATCGTTTTGTCGGCAGAGTGCTCAGAATGACGTAATTTTTAAATTATAAATGAACTTATCCACTATTTCCTCACAATCAAAACATCGCTGTTAGTATTTTCAAGCACACGCTTGCTCACCGACCCCAACAAAAAAGTCGAAAGCGACGCTTTTGTCCTTGCACCCATAACAATCAAGTCAATATTTTCCTGTTGTGCAAATTCAATAACTTTATGTGCGGGATGTCCTGTCAAAATAACTTCATTTATAACAGACAAATTACTTGAAGCCAAAATTGATTTTACTTTATTAATTGCCTTTGAAGCATGAATTTTTTGTTGCTTATCAATATCATCAATCCATTTTTTATCTAGAGCCACTTCCACTGGCAAAAGTTCAGGAGTTTCTTTAACACTAACAACATGAATTTCTTTATTTGTAAAATCAAAAAGTTCTGTAGCTTGCTTGACGGCAGAATAAGAAATTTCAGAACCGTCTATTGCTATAAGTATTTTTTTGCCTTCATTTTTTCTTTTACTGATAAAAACAGGCATTGAAACATTTGTCAAAACTTGTCTTGAAACAGAGCCCAACCATTTTTGAAGCCCTTTTTTACCATGCGAGCCCATTATAATTAAATCATAAGAGTCATTTTGGACCTGTTCTAAAATACCCTCAACCGGTGAGCCGAAATTTTTAACTTTTTTCCCGACACTAAGACCTTTTTCCTTAATCGCATCTTCGGCAAAATTCAAAACGCTATCTGCAATACTTTCGTAAGTCCTGGAATAAGTTTCCCTATCTATATTCATAGAATCAGGTAAAAAACTCCAATCAATTACACAAATTATATCTAAAACAATATTTTTAAGATATTTTGAAACATTTTCCAATGCCAATAAACTTATATCAGAACCTTCGGTACAAAATAAAGCTTTCATTTTAATTTTCTCCTTTTTTAATTCTAACAAGATAACAAAAGTTAATAAAAAGCACATTGTCTAGTAATCTATTTTTTTTTAGTATAGAATTAAGCTGTTAGGGAAAATTAGGTTTATGCATACAGAAAAAGCGGTTAAGACTAGGCTTAAAGATTACAAAACATTAATTGAGGTTATTGCAAAAGTTGAGTATCAAAAACTTAACTGTGCGCACTTGATAGATTACTCCGAAATAGTAAATATCGGGACACATACCCTCTATTTGCTGTTCAAAAATAATAATCCCGAGCAATTTAACACTTCTTACCTTTCAACTGCTATAAAATGGGCGATAAGAAATGAAGTCAGACGCCGTTACAAATGGTATTCTCTTAAAAACAAAAAAGAATGCGATGAAACAGAACAAGAAGACCTGAGAGAAGCCCTTTATAAAACCATTCTTTCAATAGATGAAATGGCTGATGCGGAAAATCCTAAGCACATTAAAGATGAATCAAAAAACCCTGAAGAAAGTTTGGAGTTCTTTGAACTTAAAGCTGAAATTATCGCAGCAATAAGAAAACTTCCTCAAAGAGAGCGAGATTTAATTGAAAGCAAATTCTTTAAAGACAAGAAATTAAAAGATATTGCACACGACTTTGATATTTCACCTTCCAGAATCTCAAGAATAATCCAAGTAGGGCTCAACAAAGTTAAAAAAGACCTCATTAAAAATAACGTAGTTTAAGAAGAAAAAAAATGACAAAAACCATTTTTGAAAAAAGCAATAACTTAGGAATAAATATCAAAGATATTGAAGAAAAAGCTGACTTTTTAAATAAAAAATTTTTAAGAAACACCCCGCTTAATTTACCACAAGTAAGCGAACTTGAAGCACTAAGGCATTACAAAGAGCTTTCGGACAAAAACTTCTGCATCGAAAAAGGGTTTTATCCCTTGGGCTCTTGCACGATGAAATACAATCCCAAAGTAAACGAATTTTTAGCAAACTTGGAAGGATTTACCAACTTACATCCTCTTCAAAGCGATGAAGATTCACAAGGCGCACTGGAGCTGATGTACCAGCTTCAGTGCGCCTTAAAAACAATAACGGGCATGGATTCAATTTCGCTTCAACCGGCAGCCGGTGCTCACGGAGAACTTGCGGGGATGATGATTATCAAAAAATATTTTGAAAGCCGCAATGAAAAACGCACCAAAGTTATTATTCCCGATTCTGCACACGGAACAAACCCTGCAAGTGCAAAAATGTGCGGGTTTGAATGTGTAGAAATAAAATCAAACAAAAAAGGACAAGTTGACATTGACGCGCTCAAGGCTGTTTTGGATGAAAATGTCGCTGCTATTATGATGACAAATCCTAATACTTTGGGGCTTTTTGAAGAAAACATTTTGGAAATTTCGGATTTAATGCACAAAAACGGTTCGCTTTTATACTATGACGGAGCCAATTTCAACGCCATTATGGGATACACCAATCCTAAATTAATGGGATTTGATGTAGTACATATAAATCTTCACAAAACTTTTGCCACACCGCACGGCGGCGGCGGTCCCGGCTCAGGTCCTATCGGAGTTGTGGGAAAATTAAAAGATTTTCTACCTATTCCAATAATTGAATTTGACGGGGATAAATATATAAGAAACTATAATCTGCCAAATTCAATAGGCAAGGTTAAAAGTTTTTACGGAAACTTTGGGGTTTTGGTAAGGGCTTATGCCTATATTTTAATGACAGGAAAAAACCTTAAAATCGTAAGCGAAGATGCTGTTTTAAACGCAAATTATTTAAAAGAAAAATTAAAAGACACTTATGAACTGCCTTATGATTATACCTGCATGCACGAATTTGTTTTATCAGGCGAGAAACAAAAAGAACAAGGCGTTTCAACGCTTTGGATTGCAAAAAGGCTGATGGACGAAAATACTCACCCGCCTACGGTTTATTTTCCGCTGATTGTGCATGAGGCAATTATGATTGAACCGACAGAGACCGAAAATAAACAAAGGCTTGATGAGTTTGTAGAAGTTATGCTTAAAATCGCAAAAGAAATCAAACAAAGTTCACAGGAAGTTTTAAAATCGCCAAAAACAACTCCTGTCAAAAAAATTGACGAAACGCTTGCCGCCCGCCAACCGGATTTGAGATGGAATAAATAATTATAATTTAAAAACCCACTTGATTTTTGGGACAAAATCAAGTACAATGTAAATAAGGATAAAAATGCAACAATTTAAAGCAGAATACACAAACGAAGCCTTGGAACAATTTCAAAAACCGGAAAAGCCGGAAAAAAAGAAAAGTAATTAAAGCAATATCAATTTTTGAACAAGTCGGAACTAAATATAAGAACATTAATGATTTAGGTCATGGCCTATTTGAATTAAAGCCCGATAGCGTAAGAGTATATTTTAAATACTATGAAAACAAAATAATTATAATTGGTTTTATAACAATTAAAAAAACACAAAAAGCACCTAAAAGATATATGGAACAAGCTTTAAAAAATATTGAAAATTATTTAAAAAAGGAATATTTAAAATGAAGAAAAAAATAACAACAAAAGATTTAATAAAAGAATTTTTTACACCTGAAGAGGCTCAAGAAATTCAAAAAGAAATAGTCCAAGAAGTAGAAAAAATCAAATGGGGCGGCAAACGACCTCACGCAGGGCGTAAGCCCAAAACGGGTGTTGTTTTAGAATTTAGAATAAGAGTTTCAGAAAAGGAAAAACAATTTATTGATTATGCCCGCTCTCACAATTTAAATTTTGATAAATTAATGAAAGGGTAAAATCGACGAAACGCTTGCCGC
>DAOQAU010000021.1:0-20569 GCA_035354275.1 Candidatus Gastranaerophilaceae bacterium | reverse complement strand
ATTTTAAAGAAAAAAATCTAAGCGGAATAGAGTTTTATGACAATATCCTAATAATAGAAGATATTGTTGATTCGGGAAGAACAATGAATTTGCTTTTAAGCAAATTATCAAAAGAATACCCCGACAAGGATATAAAAATCTGCACCCTTTTAGATAAACCTGATGCAAGATTTCCCGAAAACAAAGATTTAAAATTGGATTATGTCGGATTTAAAATTAAAAAAGACTTTGTTTTGGGCTACGGGCTTGACTACTATGAAGACGGCAGAGAACTTGAAAATATTTATAAAGTGAAGTTTAAATAAAAAAAGAGGCGGATTTTTTAAGTCCGCCTCTTTTTTATTGTTTAAATTTATTTTTAAAAAATATTTTTTATACCTTCATAAGCTTTTTTAGCTACTTTCTTAATTGAGCCGGGATGCATAACTTCATTGACTCCGAGCAATGTTGGTCCCAAAATTCCGCCTGCAAAAATCAACCCCATTTTTTCAAGCGAATTAAGCTTTTCTTTCTTAATTATTCTAGCCTGTTGTGTTGCATTAAATGTTGTTTTTTGAATTGTCATAATTTTTCCTCCTCGTTTTTAAAATGTAACTCTTAATATTTTTAAATTATTTAAAACAGCTTCTTTAAACATTTAACGCCTTTTATTGTAATATAATGAAATGGTGCCACCATAAAAAAAATTGTATCCTTAGCTCTTGACTTAGAAATATTTATTGTTAAAACATCATTATTTTTTTTATGCATACTTGTATTTGATTTAGTCGGTACCGTATAATAGTTATTTATAATAGTAGTAGTATTATTAGTAGTATGAATACTATGAATATAGTTTTCATTTGTCCTTCCTTGTGGAATCGGCGGAACACCCCGATAATTAGAACTTTGAATCGGCATTGATTCAGTTGTCTGTATTGTCATAATTTTTCCTCCTCGTTTTTAAAATGTAACTCTTAAATCCTTATATTTTTATAAAAACATTTTGTCTGCTCAAAATTGACACGTAATTTTTAATCTAATCTAATCTAATCTAATCTAATCAGCATTATGATTGGATTTTGGTGATTTAAAATTCAACTTAATAATACGTAACATGCGGTAAATCTTTTGTTCTTGGTATAATAATTGTGTCATTGCGAGGAGTGCATATGCACGACAAAGCAATCCCAAATAAGTATTTTCTTGGATTGCCGCGCTCCTTTCAGTCGCTCGCAACGACGCAAATGCGAAGGATTGGTTCATAAGCCACCCCCTCGCCCCTTGAGGGAGAGGGATGAATTTCAAAACGAGGTACGAGTTTTAGAAATTCAGGGTGAGGGGTCAACACCAGATAGATCCTGATACATCGTTACCGATACTCTCCCTTGCAATCCTCACTTTGTTTGGAAACAAAAGGATAAGACAAGTTCAGGATGACATAATAAGTAGGGTGGGATTACTATCCCACCGATAACAGGTAAAATGAAAAAAAGTAAAACTGAAAAACAAAAAATTAAAGTAGCGTTTCCGCATATGGGAACAATTTACATCGCATGGTCTGCAGGGCTTAAAAAAATGGGAGTAGAGCCTTTTGTATCGCCTTATACTAACAGAAAAACGCTTTCACTTGGTACAAAATATTCTCCTGAAGCGATTTGTCTTCCCTATAAACTTATTTTAGGGAATTTTATTGAAGCGATAGAAAACGGAACCGATTATGTTGCAATGATTACCTCTCCCGGCATTTGCAGGCTAGGTGAATACGGAAGCAGTATCAGAAACAATCTTAAAGATTTAGGATATGATGCAAAATACATTGAATTGGCACTTTATGACGGAATAAAAGGTATGTACAACTTTGCAAAAGAATTAACAGGCAAAAACGACCCCATTTTGTTTATAAGGGCAATTTTGGCAACTATTAAAACCATTTTTGTGCTTGACGACTTGGAAACAGCCCTTTCTTATTACAGGGCAAGGGAAAATCATTTCGGCGATGCCGAAAAAAACTTTAAAAAAGGATTAAAATACGTTCTTGAAGCCTCAAATTCAAAAGAACTTAAACAAGCTAAAAAAATGGCACTTGAAGAAATAGCAAAAACAAAAATAGACAAAAACAGAGAAATTTTACATGTTGATATAACAGGAGAAATTTTTCTGGTTTTAGATTATTTTTCAAACCAACATATTGAAAGAGAACTTGGAAAAATGGGGGTTCAAACCCGCAGAAGTCTTACCGTAGGGAGCTTTTTAAAAGATGCCATTATTCCAAAAATCTTCAGAAAAGGCGAAACCCACCTTCAAAGAGCCTTCAGAATGGCAAAACCCTACTTGATGAGAGACATCGGCGGAGATGCGCTTGAATGTGTATCTGATGTCGCATGGGCAAGCGAAAAAGGCAAAGATGGCTTGATTCACATAAGTCCTTTCACCTGTATGCCCGAGATTATGTCGCAAAATATTTTTCCAAATATGAGAGAAGATTGTAATATCCCCGTTTTATCTCTGATTATGGATGAACAAACGGGTAAAGCAGGTTATATTACAAGATTAGAAGCGTTTGTTGATTTAATGAGAAGACGGAAACGTCAAGAAGGCAACAAACAGAAAGCTAAGGTGTAAAATGATTAAATATTTTTCTAAAGCGTTTAAAATAACTAACGAAAACATTATTCTTGCGACTCCGCTTGTGTTGTTTTTATTTATCTTAAGCCTTTACATAGAATTTACAAAAAGAGCACCGGAAAATGTTGCAGCAGCGATTTTGCTCTTAGTAACAGTGCTTTTTATGATAGGTGCGTTTTTTGCAGGCTGGCTTTTTATGACAAAACAAGCCGTAAAAATTTCAAATCAAGTATTTGAAGACGAAGAAGAAAAAGCAAAAGCTTCATTTAATCTTTTAAAAGACTTTAACTACGGAATCGGTGAATTTTTCTTACCTTTTGTGGGGGCTGCAATTTTATACGGCACAATACTTGTTGTGATTGTAATTGCGGCTTATAAAGCAGGAATGCACTTTATAGGCGACCCGGGAATTGATTTTGTACAAATTAAAAGAGCACTCACCTCCACCGCAGAGATGAAAGCACTTATAACTTCGCTTTCAACACAACAGCTTGCTAAAATTAACGCATGGAATTTCATGCTAATCGGAGTTACTTTTGTGCAATCTTTTTTGACAATGTTTTGGGGATGCGAGATAATTTATAGAACAAAAAACCCGATTATAGCTCTTTTTAAATCGATACAATCAATTTTTAAAAAACCTCTGGGAGCAATAATTTTATTCCTTTACATCTCTTTTGTAAACTTCATTGTTTCTTTTATAAACGCCATTTTGGCATTTAATTCAATTTTGTATTTCTTATCAATGCTTTTATATTTCTATTTTATTGTCTATATCATTGTGTTAATATTCTTTTATTATGAAAGAGAAATCCTTAAACAAGAAGAAAATAATAGCAATAGTAGGACCGACAGCATCGGGCAAAAGCCGCCTGGCGATTCGGATAGCAAAGAAGAATAACGGGGAAATAATTTCTGCCGATTCACGCCAGATTTACAAAGGATTTGACATCGCAACAGCAAAACCTTCTATTGAAGAAATGGAAGGCATAGAACATTACCTGATTGATATCGTTGAGCCCGAAATTGACTACTCTGTGGCAAATTTTTATAATGATGCAAAAGCTGCTATCGAAAAGATTTATTCTAAAGGCAAAATTCCTATCGTAGTAGGCGGAACGGGCTTATATTTCAGAATTTTGCTTGAAAATTTTTCCCCGCCAAAAGTTGCCCCCGATTACGAATTGAGGGCAGAACTTGAAAAGCTGGAGAGCAAAAAACTTCATAAGATGCTTGAAAAATTAGACCTACAAAGTGCGCAAAAGATTCATTTTAATAATAAAGTTAAAATAATAAGGGCGATTGAAGTGTCTTTGACACTTCAATCGCCCCACTCCAAAGCGGCAGGCAAAAAAGAGCCCGAATTTGAAGTCGAATGGATTGGGCTTAACCCTTCAAACAGAGCCGATTTATACAAAAGGATTGATTTAAGGGTTGATGAGATGATTAAAAAGGGGCTTGTTGAAGAAACCAAAGCTTTGCTTAAAAAACACGGACGAATCAATAATTTTATAAACACGATAGGCTATCAAGAAATTTTGGAATATTTAGACGGAAAAATAAGTCTTAATGAGGCGATTTTGCTGATAAAACAAAATTCAAGACACTATGCAAAACGCCAACTTACGTGGTTCAGAAAAAACAAACTTATTAATTGGCAAGAAGCTTAAAAGACAAAATATTTTTTAAAAAATTCTACAAAGTAATTTTTTCTTCTTTCAAGCTGTTCAACTCTTTGGGCGAGTTGTTTGTTGTCTTCCAAAAGTTCTTCAACTTTTTGGGATAACTTTTCGTTATCCTGCTCAAGCTTGCTTTCTTTTTTCATGTTTTGAGAAAACTCGATTTTATCAAGTCTTTCGCTTAATTCTTCGGTAACTTTTTGGGCTATAACGTCAGCCAAGATTTTTAAATTTTCGTTTGTAGTATCAAGCGAAGTTGTTTTAACCTCTGTTGCAGAAATTGATGCAGGCAAAATTTCGTTTGAAAGAATAAGTTTTTCTTTAACAGGCTTTTCTTTAATTTCGTCAAAGTGTTTTTCTGCAAGGATTTTACCGATATGATAAATAATTTCGTCATTATCATAGCCTTGCGATTTAAGACTTATGCCCTTTTTGATTTTAACAATAGAAAGATTGTCAAAGAACTCAACGCCATCTTCGTCTTCGTATATGGCATCGATTTTCCAATTTTTGATAAAATTGTTTAGAATTTGCTCGTCGATATAGTAATTAAGTTCTTTTAAACTTCTTAAAATATCCTTTTTGCTGTACATCATGGCTGTTTTTCCCTTGTAAAATCTTGATTGCTAATATTATAGCGCAAAAAGTTTTTTTTTAAAGTTTTTTGGATTGCCATTGAAATAAGTAAAGTATTTCAATCCGACCTCATTCACCTGTTAAGCTAATTTACCCCTCATAGCCCTTTGCATATCTCTGTTTTGGGATTTTTTGGCGATGTCTTCTCTTTTGTCGTGAAGTTTCTTACCTTTTGCAAGCCCTATTTCAAGCTTTGCAAACCCATTTGTCAAAAAAAGTTCAAGCGCGACTATTGTATAGCCTTCTTTTTTAATTTTACCCAGCATTTTTAAAATTTCTTTTTTGTTCAAAAGAAGTTTGCGCACACGCTCGGGCTCGTGGTTATACCTGTTTCCCTGCTCGTATGGGGATATGTGGCAGTTATAGAGAAAAATTTCTCCGTTTTCAATTTTTGCAAAAGAGTCTTTTAAGTTTATCGCGCCTTTTCTGATTGATTTAATTTCGGTTCCCGTCAGCACAATTCCGGCTATAAGTTTATCAAAAATCATATAGTCGTGATATGCTTTTCTATTGGTTGTGATAACTTTCTTGTTCATACGCCCTATTATATCACGGAATATATTTACTCCTTTGATTTTATTTTTGATTAATACAAAAAGCCGGAGTACATTTACCCCCTTGACAAGAATTTCTTTTTTCAAGTTCTCTGTCGATTTTGTTCAGTGCATCAAGCTTCTTGCCAATCCACTTAGGCGCAATCAAGTTCTTTTTTAAACCGTTTCCCGCCAAGCGGTGAATAGTAGTCTCGGGAGGCAAAATTTCCAGAAAATCGCAAACCGTATTAATATAATCATCTTCGCTCATAAAGGAAATTTTGCCCTCTTCATACATTTGAGAAAGTTTTGTCCCTTTAAGCGCACATAACATGTGAATTTTTACCCCGTCAACTTTAAGTTGTGCAAGCTTTTTGGCGGTTTCGAGCATATCTTCTTTTGTTTCACCCGGAAGCCCCAAAATCACATGCGCACAAACATTTATCCCGAAATTTTTTGCAGCCTCATAAGCTTTTAAAAAACATTCAAAATCATGCCCTCGGTTAATTGCCTTTAAAGTTTTGTCATGAATTGATTGAAGCCCGTATTCAACCCACGTATAATAATCATCCTTGAACGAAGAAATAAGTTTAAGTTTTTCCCCGTCAACACAATCAGGGCGAGTGCCTATCGAAAGCCCCACAATATCAGGATGAATAAGTGCTGATTTATAAATTTTTTCAAGTTCTGCAACGGGTTTATACGTATTAGAATACGCCTGAAAATAAGACATAAATTTTTTTGCCTTAAATCTTTTTGACAAAGTTGCAACCCCTGTTTCAACCTGTTGTTCAATCGAAAGTTGATTGGAATGAGCTTGCGAAAAACTTCCGCCCTCGTCGCAGAAAATACAGCCGCCGTCAGATATCCTACCATCACGGTTAGGGCATGAAAAACCGGCGTCAATGGTTATCTTATAAACCTTGACGCCAAATTTTTGTTTTAAATGTTCGCTATATTGATTATAGCGTTTATTTGTTTCGTTAAAAAACATTTGATTATCGCTATTGAGCGTTTTCATCTTCTTTTCTGATAGGATAAACGTAGTGTTCGCCGCATGCGGGGCAAATAACTTCCTGTTGTCTTCCGTCTTCTATAACAGCCACTTCAAAAAGTTCTCTGCATCCTGATTGCACACATCTGATTGCCCAAGTTGGTCTTATTAATCTTGCCATATTTTTTCCCTTCAATTCTGATTTTACAAACTGATTTTACCATGTTTTAAGTCTTAAGGCAATTATTAAATTCTTCCCCAAATAACTCTATCTATTTGTGCCAAATCCTTTTGAATTTCAATCTCCTTAAACCCCGCCTCTGACATTAATTTGAAAACTTCTTGACTTTGTCCCACACCCAGTTCAAAAATCAAATATCCGCCATTTTTTAAAAATTTGGGAGATTGTTTTGAAATTTTTTGATAAAAATCCAGTCCGTTATTGTCTGCAAACAAAGCAATATCAGGCTCAAACCCTACTTCTTTTTGAAGTTTTTCTTTCTCACTTTTTGGAATGTAAGGCGGATTTGACACAATTAAGTCAAATTTTTCATCTACTTTAACATTTGAAAAAATATCAGATTTCCTAAAAATCGCCTTGTTAAAAAGCCCTAATTTTGATGAATTGTCAAGTGCAACCCCAAGAGCCTCTCTTGATATATCAACCCCAATAACTTGCGCCCCGCTTAATTTTGCTATCATACAGGCAATGCATCCCGAACCGGTGCCGATATCAAGAACTTTTATATTATTTTGGATTGCTTCGTCGCTATACTCCTCGCAACGACAAATTTGCTTTGATTTTATTATTTCAACGGCTTGTTTTACCAAAAGTTCCGTTTCATCTCGTGGAATTAAAACATGTTCGTTTACAATAAAATCCTCGCCCATAAAATAAGCAGTGCCCAAAATATGCTGGATAGGAATTCTTTTTTGGGCGCGAAGATTTGCTGCAAGCAGCAAATCTTCGCGCCTTGACTCATCAAATTCTTTTTCCAACACAAGGTCAACATCATTTACCCCAAAAAAATGCTTTATCAAAATTTTTGCTTCAATTTTTGCTTCATTAGGCTCAATACCGCCTTGTATTAATATTTTTTCAATCTCTTTTGTATTCATTCACAATCTCTTCAATCATTTTTTTTAAATCGAGTTTTGAAAGCTCTTCCGTTTCTTGTTTATCTATATTATATTTTTTGCACAAACTTTTATAATAAGAAAGCTGTTTTTTGGTCGGCTTTTCTTTTGACATTTTAATTTCTTGTAAAAACTTCCGTTTTTTCTTATCAAATTCTTTCTGTGCTTGCCTCAAGGGTTCTTGGGCTTTTTTATAATCATAGTGTTTTTTGCACTCTTTTAAATAAAGCAAAGCCTCTTTTAAAAATTTTTCGTCCTCAATAAGATCTTTTAAAAATTCAAACCTGCTTGAATTAATTTCAAGATAATATTTTTCATCATCCAAAAATTTTTGCAAAAGATTGTCTGCCTCCACATTTACAGCTTTAACCAACGCTCTCAAATGATTACATAAAGCGGATTTTTGGGATTTTGTCAAATCCAAAAAAATTCTTTTTTTAACCTCGTACACTGATTTTTCCTGAAATTAAATACCAAATAAATCTTTTACCGAAAACTTTTTACCGATTGGCTCATTGTGAAATTTTGCCAGATTTTTGTAAATCGGATTAGATTGATTAGGATAAGCAAAGCCCGAACTAAGCTGTTTTTCAACAACTTCATCAATTGTTTCTTCGGTTCTTTCCAAAACTCTTAATCTTAAAATTTTATTTTCGTCCATAAAAAAATTATACCATATTTACTTATATAAATATAAAAAAATTTTCACTGAAAATATTGCTAAAAATCAAATGTAAACTTTTGTAAAAACATGCCCAAAGTAACAAAAAAAAAGCAATTAAAAACAAATTATATACTTATTATATATATAATCTATAAAAACACGAGGGAATATGGTCGAATTTAACCCTGAAAACAAACTCATAATTCAACCCAACGCCAACATTACAAGCGGCGGCGGCACTCCTGTGCCTAATTCTAACAATCAATCTGTGAGCCCAAATTCAATAATCATAAATAATGAAGTAACAACAAACACACAAAATTTAAATTCAATATACACAACAAACCCGCAGACAACAACTCAAACACAACCCGAACAGCCAAATGAGCAACCTTTCATTAAAACGGGTGAATCTTTAAGTGAAAGATTAGACAGATACTACAGCGGAAAATATTCAAAAAGCAATCTTGAACAAAAACGCGAATTGCTGCGCAGATATATGACAGGGCATTTTCAAGCATTAACAAATAAAACACCTGCAGAAAGAATCAGAATACAATTAGCTGATTATAAAAAACTATTATCTAATACAGAAGAACCCCAAGATTACAGAGTTTTAGCAAACCAAATCGAAATTTTGGAATCCCAAAACCAAATTCCGGGTGCAAGATCTGCCATAGAGCAGGCAAGAAATCCTGAGTTTCGAAGAAATGCGGAAATAGGAATTTCTGAGGTAATATCAGATTGTGACTCTGAAAATAGAAGCGAATTAACTCGTATAATAGTTAATTCCGACAACTTTGAAGCATATGAATCCGGACTGAATAATCTTGAACAGGTCCATGGTGAACAACAAATTCAATTATATGAAATTTATTCTATAAAAGTTTCTCGAGATTTTAATACTTATACACAACAAAATACAGCCGAAAATCAAGTTACACAAGGACCTCTTACACAAGATGTTGCAAACAGCTTTAAACCTTGGCAATGGGCAAATATGACTGTTGAGCAAAGAAATAACATACAAGATGTTTCAATGTCCAATGACCCAAATGCAAGATTAAATGCCTTGGAAAATGGAGTTAATTCTCAAGACCCCGGTTATGCACAAACTTTCGGCGGATTTGGATATAAAATCCAACCCGAATATCAACAAGAAGCAAGTGTCATAATAGTTAATACTCATAATATTGACGTTATAAATGCTGCCGCAGACACATTACCATTATATACACCTGAAAATCAAGCATTAGTTCATAAAAATTATTTTACAAACGGAGATATTACCACCGAACATATTTTAACAAGTCACATTGGAGAATGTGACATAAATGCGCAACTACCGATTTATGAATTGACAATGACATCAACACATCAAGAAACCCTTAATTACGCTGCATCATTAATTTATACATTGCATCCCGATAACCAATACAATGCCACACAATACACAATAAATACAGGAAACGAAGAAGCAATAGGATACGCTGCCCAATATGCAAATCTTTGCAACGAAGAAGTACGTGATGAAATCAAAAATTTACTTTACAGCACCGGTTATCAAAGCGTAAGATACATTTTAGCATATTCCGATACAACAGAAGAAGAAGGAAAAACTACAACAAATACAAGTTCTTCATCATCAACAAATAATGATGAATTTAAAAAAGCAAAACTTTCGGAAAAAATCAAAATTATAGAAAAGCTAAGCAAGTCAAATAATGAAACATCAATAAAAGATTTACTCAAAAACGCAACAAATGCCGAAAAAATTGCTATAATTTCGCAACTACCTAAAAACATACTGGCCTCTGTTGTAAACGTAATTATGGACAGCAACCCTTCTGCCGATGTTATGTATAAAATTACAAGTATGATGGGCAACATGAATGATAAAGAACAAACAAAACTGGTCGGTAACCTTATTTCAAGAAGTTCTTCAAGCTTGCTTGCAAATAACGTAAAATTTTTAAACGTAATATCACAAAAAATATTCATAGAAAAAATGGCGGCAAAAGGAAATCTTTCTGCAATAAACAAAGACGATTTGCACCTGTCCGCGAAAAAGCATTATACCGATTTAACAACATAATTACGAATAGGGAAAAGGGAAACGGTAGGTTGAATTTAAGGCGAAAATCAAAAGATTTTCGCCTCTTTTTTACACTTGCTCACGGTAATTTTAATCTAATCCGCTTTGTCTTTCCATTTCAAGCGTTTTTGTTATGGTATCACTTACAGATGACGGCCCGAAATATTGAATCGCACCCGGATAAATATATTGATCGTTTAGTGCCCAAGCATCTCGTTGTGCTTGAAATGTTTTAAAAACAGGTCCGTCAAGTTCAACTAAGGCTTTTTTGATTACCGGTTTCATTTGTCCGTGTCGTTTTTCCATATTCATCATCATTGTCAAAGGAATCCCTGCTGCCTTCCATTTATCAGGAGAAGAAGACAACCCACCGACACAAGCCATGTATCCGGTTGCATTTGAATTTATTAATGCGGCAGCATCATAACCTAAAGAATAACAATAATTTGCGTCGAAATTTGAAGGAAATGCGCATCTTCCTTCGTAACCCACGTAATGAGGCTGTGCGGAAAATTTACCTGAATATTGCCCTCTGTCTTTCATCTCTTCAAGCCTTGTTTCTATCATGGATATAAGCAATTTTTCAGTTTCAATTTTTGCAACCTGAACATTGCCATGAGGGTCTCTATCCATAAGAAGCTGGCTTTTTATATCCTCGGGAAGAGCTTCAAAAACCTTTGCGCTTGCCTGATTTTTTTCTTGCAAACGTTCTGAAATAATTGAATATTTTTCTAAATCGGAAGAAGAATTTTCATAGTTTTCATTTTCTTCAAGTTCTGATAAAACATCACTTAAATCGGAAATCATCGTTTTCATCTCCGGAATAAACTCTATAAGACCTTCAGGAATTAATATTACTCCGTAATTTTTTTTATTTTGCGCCCTTTGTGCAATAACCTGTGCTATATTATCGACTATTTCTTCGAGAGGAATTTGTTTTTGCTCAACTTCTTCAGACAAAATTGTTACGTTAGGATGTGTTTGAAGTGCCACTTCAAGCGCGACATGAGAGGCACTTCTTCCCATAACTTTTACAAAATGCCAGTATTTTTTAGCAGACGCAGCATCTTTTTCTATGTTTCCGACAATTTCCGAATAAGTTTTTGTCGCGGTATCAAATCCGAAAGATGTTTCGATTTGGTCATTTTTTAAATCACCGTCAATAGTTTTAGGACAACCGATTACCTGTATAGGAACATTTTTTTGTTCAAACCATTCGGCTAAAACTGCTGCATTTGTGTTGGAGTCATCTCCACCCACTATTGTTATTGCAGAAATATCAAGTTTTTTACAATTTTCTAAAGTTCTTTCAAACTGTTCTTTAGTTTCAAGTTTTGTTCTGCCTGAACCTATAACATCAAAACCGCCGGTATTGCGAATAGAATTTATTAATTTATCGTCAAATTCTATATATTTACCGTCGATTATTCCTGCAGGACCGTTTAAAAACCCGTATAATTTATTTTGAGGATTTGCTTTTTTAAGAGCATCGTAAAGCCCTGTTATAACATTATGACCGCCTGGTGCTTGTCCGCCTGAAAGAATTATACCTACGTTTCTTTGTGGCGAAGGTTGTTGTTTTCCTTTTTTAAATATTAACAACTTCTGTCCGTAAGTTTTTGGGAATATTTTTTTAATTTCATCTCCATCGTCAACAGAATCAGTTTCACAGGCATTTATTGTTTCCAAACAAGAAATACCCTCTTTAAATACAGCAGGAAGCTTTGGAATATATTTTAATCTTTCCTGTTGAAGCGGTGAAACTTCAAGCGTTGTATTTTGATAAAAGTCTTTCCCTTGAAAATTAATTCTCTTTTGAAAAATGTCCGTTGAATAATTTTGGTTATTAGTTCTAACAACCCCGTTGCGTTTATTTAATGTTGCGTCCTTTGAACTTACTTTATACGTATTCAAAAATATTTTCATATTCCACCTTCTCTATTGTACAAATATTTTAAATTCAAACATATTTTTTTTTGCTATTTGTAGGCAAGAAAAAATATAAAAATTTACATTTTTTAGCAATTCCACAAAAAGCAGGAGCGGCTTGTTATACAAGCCGCCTTTGCATTTTATAAAAAATTTAAACAAAAGTTTTTTGTTTTTCAAGTTGAAGAGTTATTGTTGTTAAATCACAAACAGAACTTGGCCCAAAATATTGAATAGCTCCGGGGAAAATATATTTATCATTATAAGCCCAATTTTCCCTATTTTTTTCAAGCATTTTAAAGACCGGTCCGTCAAGTTTAACCAAAGCTTTTTGAATAACCGGCTTAAACTCGCCATGACGTTTTTCAATATTCATCATAACCGTTAAAGGAACACCCCCCGCAATCCAATTATCAGCGGACTCTGTCAGATTTTTAATCGAAGACAAATAACCTGTAAGCCCGAAATTAACTAATGCAAAAGCATTAAAACCGAGCGAATAACAGTAATCGGCGTCAAAATTTGAAGGGAAAGCGCATCTGCCTTCATAACCGAAGAAGTGCGCCTGCTCAGAAAATTTACCGACATACTGCCCTTGTGATTTCATTTCTTCAAGTTTTGTTTTGATCATTTCTATCAAAAGTTTTTCTGTTTCAATTCTTGAAACCTGAACATTCCCGTGCGGATCCCTGTCCATAAGAAGTTGAGCTTTTATAAGCGCGGGCAGAGAATGAAAGACCTTTGAATTGTTTTCCTGAAGCCTGTTTTCAACTATCTCAAACCTTTCATGAGTAGATGTAGCGTTATTATAATTAAAATCCTGTTCCAACTCGCCCATAATATCGTTTAAATTGGCAATCATAGATTTCATTTCGGGAATAAATTCAATCAAACCTTCGGGAATAACGGCTATACCGAAATTTTTTCCGTTAGCTGCTCTTTTTGCAATAATTTCAGCCATATTATTTATAATTTCATTTAAGGACATCTGTTTTTCTTCGACTTCTTCTGAAATCAAAGTGATATTTGGCTGTGTTTGAAGTGCAGCTTCAAGTGCCACATGCGAAGCACTTCTTCCCATAATTTTTATAAAGTGCCAATATTTTTTTGCCGAATTTGCATCCCTTTGAATATTTCCGATTAATTCTCCATACGTTTTTGTAGCGGTGTCAAAGCCGAAAGAAATTTCAATCTGCTCATTTTTTAAATCACCGTCAATGGTTTTGGGACAGCCGATAACTTGTATCCCGCAATCGTTTTGAACAAACCATTCGGCAAGAAGTGCGGCATTTGTGTTGGAATCATCGCCGCCGATTATTACAACCGCAGAAATATTCAATCTTTTGCAAACCTCAAGCGATTTTTCAAATTGTTCCTGAGTTTCAAGCTTGGTTCTGCCTGAGCCTATTATATCAAAGCCGCCTGTGTTTCTATACTTGTCAATAAATTCATCACTAAACTCTATATATTTTCCATCAATAATTCCTGCCGGTCCGCCTAAAAATCCGTAAAGTTTGTTTTGATAGTTTGCCTGTTTAAGTGCATCGTAGAGCCCTGCTATAACATTGTGCCCGCCCGGAGCCTGTCCGCCGGAAAGGATTACTCCCACATTTTTTACAGAAGAATCATTTTCTTCATTTGTACCCTCAAAAGTCACTAACGGGCTTCCGTAAGTATTCTTAAAAAGTTCTTTTATTTGTTCTTTGTCTCTTATGGCTTCTGTTTCATGTCCTTTTATAAGTATAAGATTTTTTATTCCCCGCATCAATGCTTTTGGTAATTTGGGCTGATATTTTAATCTCTCAATCTGTAACGGCGAAAGTTCTCTCATGTTATTCTCCCTATCATGTAACATAATAATATTTTATAACAAAAATATAAGAGTTAATTTTTGTATCAATTAATTATTTGGTAGCAAATTTTTTTTTGTTAGTATTTTAATATAATGCAAACAAAAGTGAGGTAACTATGAAAATCAATTTAATTTCAAATTTTAAAGATTCTTATAAAGGCAATTATCCTTTAACATTTAAGAACAATTTTCCCCAATATCGCCCCTTAAAGGATGAATTATCTATCCGCCAAAGATTTGAAGATGATGATTTGGATATATCAGACGAAATAGAATTATTAAGTTCAAAATATTTAACCAAAGACGAAAATAAAAATATTTTTGCACACAAAGCAACCTCAAATGAAATTAAAAAAATGAATAAAGCTTTGTTTTTATATCCTGAATTAATTGATGAAATATACACCACAGAAAATAAATTCGGCAGTTTGCCTTCTTACACTATGGATTCAAAAAAAATAAAAGAAATAAACAAAGTACTCAATCCTAAAACATTCGCTGAGGTTTATTCCCATAAAAATAATTTCGGTGATACCATAATGTCTTATTTTGCAATGAATTCAAAAATGAAAGAAGAAATAAACGGACTAATGCGTAAATACACAAAAGATTCAAAATATTTAACACCCAGCACATCGCTAAAATTATTGGAAAATAACAGAATTTACCTGGATGATGAAAATATGTACAGGTTATTTATTCTGTCCGGCAGAAACTCTTAATTTTTAATTTTGTTAACATTTCGTTACAAAAAAATATGTAAAAGGCAATTAATCAAAAACAAATGTTTTTATATATGTAAGGTTAAGGTTAATTTAATTTGGTAGGAGTAGAATAATGGGTTTCTTAATTGCCGCATATCGCAAACAGGACATCATACGAAGAAAATACGACCTTGAATTTAAGGAAGTTCAACTACAGCAACTTTTAAACGATTTGCTCAGCTATTCATCAAGCATTGCTGACGGAAGTGTTTCGCTAAGTGATTTATCAAATGCGCCTGTTTCGGTTTTTAACAGAATGTCAAACTATATGACAACTTCTCACAACGGTTCTTTAACTACTGCTCAACAACAACTCTCAATGTATAAAGCGTCAGGCCAACTAGACAGTGTTGATGCTCAATACCGCCAACAGTACGAACAAATGCTTTTAAAACAACTATACGACAGAGAACGTGAAAGGTATCAAAAAATCGAAGAAAAAATCTTGAATGAAAAAGAGAAAAAGCTAACCGCAGAAAAAACCAAAATTGATGAACAATTAAAATTACTCAATGCCGAACTTGACGAAGTAAATAAATTAGAAGATGCATCAGCTAAACAATCTGCACCAAAATTCGGTCTGGGTTAGGAAATAATTAAATAATAAGAAAAAGGCTCGCAAACTAAAGTTTGCGAGCCTTTTTCTACTTTAAAATCTGTTTTTCGGAAACTATTATATTAACCGTTTCATCAAAAGATTCGCAAGGAATATTGTCAACAATCAAGTCATCAGGAATTGCAATTATTTTTATTATTTCAGGATTTAATTTTGACAAAAACCTGTCATAAAAGCCTCCGCCGTAGCCAAGCCTGTTAAAGTTTTTTGCAGCAGCAACCGCAGGAACAAAAACAATATCAAGCAAATCCGAAGAAACGGGATTTGTTTCAGGCTCTTTGGTTTTAAATTTTGATTCGACAAGTTTATCACCCGAGATGTAAGGACAGACCAAAAGTTTTTCACCTTTGACTTTCGGCAGGTAGAAGTTTTTTGAAGAATCATTCATTAACCCCATAAGATTAATTTCATGTTCCAAAGGATAAAAAATCATTATATTTAAGGCTTTTTGGTACTCTTCAAGCGAAAAAATCGTTTCAACGATTTTTTCGCTTATGGAATTAACATCCAGCGAGCGTCTTATTTCTTTACATTTAATGCGTAAAACTTCCTTTTCGATCATTTTTTTAATATATAATAAATGGGGAAGTGAAACAAGATAAGATGAGCAAAAAAATCAAGAACGGAAATTTAATAAACCCAACCTGGGATCAGCGCGGATATATTCAAATTTACACAGGAAACGGTAAAGGCAAGACCACAGCATCATTAGGGCTTGCAATGCGTGCCTTGGGAAGAAAATGGAAAGTGCTTCTTATTATGTTTACAAAAGGCGGAGATAATTACGGGGAACTGGTTTCTTTCAGAAATCTTTCAAAAGACATTTCCAATAATTTAAAAATAGTGCAAGCAGGCTTAGACAGAATTGTTTATTCGCATAACAAAACCTCTGAAGACGAAAACGCAATTAAAAAGGGTTGGGAACTTGCAAAAAAAGCCATAAAGGGAAATAAATATCAGCTTATAATTCTTGACGAACTAAATATAGCTATTGATTTGGGCATAATAGACATTGATGAAGTTGTGGAAGTTTTAAAAAACAAACCCAAAGCTATGGAGATTGTTTTGACCGGAAGAAACGCCCATGAAAAAGCAATTGAAGTTGCACATTTGGTTTCAAAAATCGAGCCTGTGAAGCACTATTGGGACACCGGAATTGTGGCAAGAAAAGGAATTGAATTTTAGGGTAATATTTTATACTACTTTCTGCTTAAATAATTATGCTGATTTTTTCTTTTTTTGAATAAAGACGTTGAGGAATGGGAATTTACTTCAATAATTTTTATCCTGAAATCAGGATAAATTTATGAAAAAATTACTGGTTATAATTTTATATTTTGCACTTTGCGGGGGAGTTTTTGCACAGGGTCAATTTTGTGCAATTATTTCAAAAATGGAAACATCGCTTTTTGGCATACAATACGAAAGCCAAACTGACGAAGTACGCCTTAGCCGCATTGAAGAAAATGTTTACGGAAAATCTTCTTCTCAACCGCTGAACAAAAGGATTGAACGGTTAAAAAAAGACTTATCGGCTGATTTAATCGGCCAGGAAATAAAACCAAAACGGGACACTTTTGCAGAAGATGAAGACGGTCGAAAGGTCGAAGAAATACCTAAGGCTGACCCAAACGTAAATTATCCTATTGTAAACAATTTAGAAAAAGAAGTTTTTAAAACGGAATACAAAACCCTTGATATAAACAAACGACTTTCAAATTTAGAGCAAAAAGCTTTCAACAAGAGTTTTTCTGATGAAAGCTTAAACTCCAGAGTTGACAGGCTAAAAGCCAAAATATTACCTGAGACAAAATTAGCTGAAAAATCAAATGAAAGTGATTATTTTTACAATCCCGAAGATCTTGATAATTTACCTATGCAGGGAACAATGAGCGGAGCTGCCGCACCTGATAATTTTTCTCAAAAAGATTTCGGCGACAATTTTGATGATTACGAAAGCAATGCTGATATAAGAGCGCCGCTTACATCACTTGAAAAATCCTTATTTAAAAAAGCTTTTCCTGACGATACAGTTGAAAACAGACTTACAAGACTTGAGGCAAAAATTTTCAGCACAAGCTTTGTGCAAGATGACCCGCAAACCAGAATGGCTCGAATTGCAAGTGCTCAACAGGCAAAAAAGAGTGCCAAAAAATATGACGGCAATAAATTTGCGCAACACATGTCAACTGCAATGCAAATTGGGGCAATAGTTTTGATGATTCTCGCCTGCGTTTTATAAAATAAGTTATTACCAATCTTTGGCAATTTCATGGCTGCATTTGCCTTTTTCAGTAATCCATTCGTAGCCTTGTTCTCTGCAAGTTCTAGATTCAATAGCCATATCGCATTCTTTTCTTTTATCATCCCATTTAAAATGTTTTTTTAGACAATATTCTTTAGTCAATATATTGTTTCCAAATTTTAAACCTTCGGCACATAAACCTGTATCTACACAAGTATCCTCATTTATGAAATCATTTACGGAATGTATAAATTTTAATAAAAAAAGTATGATTATCAATAAAATAAAGCCAATGACTATTTTCTTAAAATTTGTTGAAAAATTTTTCATACTTATTTTATGCTTTCTCTTACATTACAACTTTTTCTTTTTTCATCCCATTTTTTACCTTCTTTGAGACAATATTCTTTATTCATTACACCGTCGGCGAAACTTAATCCTTCTGCACAAATTCCAATATCAACGCAAGTATCATAATCGAATTGTCGCATAACAGAAGGCAATATTCTGGGAGAAAAAAACCAAACGAAAAATATTACTGCATAAATAATTTTTGTATTTTTTTTTGTTTTAATAAATGCTACTAACCAAATCCCCAAAATCGTAAATACAGAAGCAAGAACATACAATAAAACTTGCCAATCAAATCCCTGCCTACCCGCGAAGGCGGAAGCACTTGCTATCGCAGCGAAATACCCTACAAAAATCGTAATACCTAAACAAATAAATATTTTTACAACTGTATCTATAATTCGGAATAATATTAAAAATAATTTTGTCAAAAAAACTTTCATTTTTTGCATATTCAATTCCATAGCTTACAATATTTTTGTTTTTCGTACCATTCCCAATTGTATTTTAGGCAATTTTCCTTGTTTATTAGAACTTTTCCGTATTTTTCTGTATTGACTATCCGACCTTCTTTACAGTCTCCATCTTCAATGCAATAATCACTTTCAATGCCAAGATAATGAAGCATTTTAATTTCCAATACTGCACAAATTAAAAATAAAACAAAAAACATCAATATTTTTCTTAAACAGCCTTTTTTCAATATTGCCCAATTGGTTAAGAAAGCAAATAAAAAACAAACTACAATGATAATAAAAATCTGCCAATCAAATTTTCCTGTTCTAATAGCAGTTATTGGTAGAATTAAAATAAAATAAGTTAAAACTATACATGCTAAAGTTTTAAAAATTATTGAGCATACTTGTAATATTTTGTTTAAAACAACTTTAATTTTATCTTTCATTTTATCATTATATATTAAAATATTTTTTATTTTTTAAAAACTTTATCAATATCTTTTAATTTATCAGAACAATAACCATGTTCTTTTGCTTTCATTAACCCGTATAAATCGGCTCTCAAATCATTCATACAATCAAGAAAGACTTTTTGAGCATCCATATGGAGGGAAAATACTTTTGTTTTAAAATCTTTTACTTCTTTAAAAATACTAAACACAACTGCCCACATAGTTTCAATTGTTCCTAGTTCAGCAGATTCACAATTTGCTTTCGCATGATAATATTTATCAAAAGAATTGGCTGTTGTTTCCATTTCATGCTTATTTGATTGGAAAACTTCATAAACAACTCTTGCTTCTTCAATATCTTTAATTAAATTATACACAGTATATTCAAGCTCTTTATCATCTGTTATATTAACAGCCATCCCTGTAATTGCACAATCAGGGCCACATGGTTCTATAGCTTCTAATGCTTCCTGAGCGTGTTCTACTTGTGCTTTTAATTCTTGAACCTCGACAAGCCAACCTTCGGCTTCTGCCTGAATTGAATCAATATCACTCATATCAGAAGCTAATTCATCATCAAGAGCATTTGCCTCTTCGACCATTTCATCTATTTTATCCCAACAATCACAAGGTTCGCCTCGGTTATTTCCACCGCCACCACCATTGCCATTGTCATTGCTATCTCCGCCCCCATTGCCGTTTTCATCGTCTTCCATTTCAATTTCTTCAATATAACAGTTGCAATTAGGATGAGGTTTGTCTGGAATATCGTCCATTGAATCATATTCGGTGCCATCCAATTCTTGGCAAGCTTCACAACTGTCTTCGCTTGCTACCCAAACGTATTTTGTATTACTTATATAGCCTTTTAATGTTTCTGTGTCTTCGCTGCTGTTAAAATTACTAATTAAACTGTTTGCTTTCGCACTTTCAGCCTTAGCCTCATCCTTCAAGCCTGCTTTTGAAAGCATACCATGTCTATATAATGAATGTTCAATTTCTTTCAACTTTCCATAAGTTGCCATTGAATTATTTGTTATATTATTATTAACAATTGATTTTTTAATTTTACCTATTTGATTTTGTAAGTTTTTTGACATAAATTCTCCTAAGTTGTCATTATATAATAATAACAACTTTTAAAAGGCATTTAAAGTCCGTAAAAATACGTAATTTTAAATCACTTATCGTTAAGTAAAACAATCAAATCGTTCGACAATTTTATATACTAGAATTTATGACTTCAAAAGCCCTTCGTAAACGTCCATGTAGTGCTTTGCGCTTTTCTTCCAGCTGTAATCATAGTTCATCGCCGATTTAACAAGCTTATCCCACTCTTGTTTGTCCTTGAAGACATTTATTGCATACTTAATTCCGTTCAACATATTGGTTGAATCATAATCCCAGAACTTAAATCCGTTCGCGTGTTTTAAAGGATGCCCCACAACGCTGTCTTCTAATCCGCCTGTCGTTCTTACAATCGGCAAAGTGCCGTAGCGCATAGCTATCATTTGGCTAAGTCCGCAAGGTTCAAATTTGCTCGGCATCAAAAACATA
>DAOQAU010000020.1:0-25564 GCA_035354275.1 Candidatus Gastranaerophilaceae bacterium | reverse complement strand
TCGCAACAATTCCAATAATAATCCATTCGATAATATTATCCGCTCTTCTTGCTTTGTTTATCATTTTTCATCTCCGAGTTTGCTGCTTTTTATTGTATTCCACCTTAACGCCAAATTATAACACACTGTTTTGAATTTCACCTTGAAAAAATTTGTCAATATTGTCCATAGTAATTGAAACTATTCTTTCTTTTGCCTCTTTTGAATTATATGCTATATGAGGCGTCACCACAACATTATGAAGCTTCAAAAGCCTTTCGTTAATCAGCGTTTGTCTTATGTAATCATCTGTCAGATAATCAAAATCCAAAATAGTATCCGGTTGGGTAATCATGTTTTCTGCTTCTAAAACATCAAGCCCCGCACCTAATATCCTGTTCTCGGAAAGCGCACCGTAAAGTGCTTTTGAATCTATCAATTCACCCCTTGCTGTGTTTATAAGCACGGCAGTCGATTTCATCAAGTTTATTTTTTCTTCATTTATAAGATGAAAATTATCTTCTGTAAGCGGGGAATGAAGCGAAACAACATCGGAATTTTTTAAAAGTTCATCCAATTCAACGTATTTTACCTGATATTTTTCCACAAGTTCTTTTTTGGGGAAAGGGTCATAGCCCAAAACATTCATTCCGAAACCTTTTGCAATGCGGATTGCCTGAGTTCCTATCGCGCCTGTTCCGATTATTCCTATTGTTTTTCCGTTTAGTTCAAAACCGGTATAAAAATCTTTGCTCAATTCACCTTCTTTGAGATTAATGTATGCTCTTGTAACTTTTCTTGAAACGTCAAAAAGAAGCGCAAATGCAAATTCTGCAACCGTTATATTTCCGTAGCCGAAAGAGTTTAAAACCTGAATATTGTTTTTTCTGCAATATTCAACATCTATATGATTAAACCCGACACAGCGAAGCGCAATTAATTTAAGATTAGGAAACTGCTTCAATACATTTTCTGTCACTCTTGAAAAAGTAAAACATGAAATAACTTCAGCTTGTTTAATTTCATCTGTTAAAACGGTTTGCTCGTTAAGCGTTTCTTTAAGCATTTTGCATGTACATTCAATTTGGCATTTTCCTTTGCGCTCCCCTTTGCATAAAGCACCAAAAGCCTCCGTTTCATCTTCTCTTATGTCAAAAAATACTATTTTCATAAATGGACTCCTCGCAAAAGTAAATTTCTAAAGTAATTTTATCACAGTCAGGGTTAAAAAATGTTCGGAAATATTTAAAATAAATTTTACAAATTGAAATCAAATTATCTGTTATAAACGTAAAAATTAGGGACAGGCGAAATTTTTTCTTCACAAAGCAATTTTTTATACATTGCGGGGAGGTTTGAATAAATTTCAGGATAAGGCATAACGATACCATACCTTTGTATTTCACTGACAAAACCATTATAAACCGGTAAATTACGATGTTCGTCCGATAACAGAGATTGTAAAACATTCAAACTATATTCTTCGGTTTGTTCTTTAGTCAAACCTTTGCCAATGATTATCTTGTAAGCAGAATTAAAACCAATCATTGAAACGCCTAATTCTTCTTCAATAGAATCTCTGTGCCCTGAATTTTTGCATAACATAAAAGCATGACCAAATTCATGGACAAAAACTTGTAAGTCATAAATTCTATGTCCGGAGTCAATGTTTGGATTAAAAAAATCCGAAATGTAATTAAATGCAATATTAACAGAGATTGAAGATGTATCATAAGAAAAAACAGGAATAAATCCGTAAAGTAAAAGCGTGTTTTTTTTGTTTTGCAACATCGCATTTGCGGTTACGGTTCCTTGAGATATCTTTATCGGAATTTTTTTATTTAAAAATTCTTGTAAAAGTATTTGACCGTTTGGTTCGCTCCAAATTAAATCCAAAATATATTTCATTTTATCAACGGTGCCCTGAGTAATTCCTGCAGAAGGCTTAATCAGCCTGTACAAAGAAGCCGGGGCATGAGCCACTGTCGGTAAATTATTTATAGAATTATTTAAAACTTTCTGACTATGACAATAGTTGATATATTTTATATTTTGTTGTGCAGCCTTATCATCAGGATTAATCAATAATATTTTTTGATAAATATCTCGAGCTTTTTCATTTTGATTTGTATTCATATATGCAAGTGCCAGATAATTAAGGATAAATTCGTCATTTGGAGAAAGCGTATCTAATTTATTTCCAATTAAAATAAGATTTTCATAATCTTTCATTTGCATATAACAGTTTGCAATAATATTATAGCATTCAAGAGGCTTATAGCCATATGAGAGTGCTTTTTGGGCATACACAATAGAATCAGTATAATTGGACGAAGATAAGTTGTTCACTGCTTTATTGTAGTAAAGTAAAGCCAAATTATTTTTAGCTTCAATAAAATTCGGCTGAATCTTTAAGACTTGAAAATATTTTTGTTCTGCCAAATCAAAATTATGCTGTTTGTGAAAATTCACGCCTGAGTTATAAATTTGAATTGCGGCATTTGAATAATTATTTTGTGAAAAAGCATAATTGCAGATATTAAGGAGAAAAAATAATAACAATATAAATATTTTTTTAAATCTTTTCATACAATGACTCAATCTTATCTGATAAAATTTGTAAGCATTTTTTGTTCTTGCTCGGGTGCTGTCTGTGTTCCTGTTTTAAGTTGTTTTAAAAGGTATGCCATATTCTTGCCTAAAACTCTCATTATCTGCACCCCTTCTTCATCAAGCAAAACTTCTCCCGGCATCCTTCCGTGGATAACGTTCCAGTAATTTGATGAAGGCATAAACATTTCTGCTATCGTAAAGTAATGGTTTAAATGGTCAAAAGCTGCGACTTCTCCCGAACGTCTTGCTACAACAACACTTGCACCTACTTTGTGCCTTAAAAGTCCTCCGTTTGCGGAGCAAACATAAAAAGTTCTGTCAAGAAAACATTTTAAAGTTCCCGCAATCGAAGCATAATAAACAGGAGAGCCGATTAATATACCATCAGCTTCCTTCATTTTTTGAATACATTCATTTACTTCATCTTTTATAACACAGCTCTCGTCTTTATTTTTAAAGCACCCCCCACATGCAAGACATCCGCGGATATTTTTGTTTCCTATATGTATAATTTCTCCGGATATCCCTTGATTTTTAAGTTCTTCCAAAACAAGCTTAAGCGCATTATAAGTATTTCCTTCAGACTTAGGACTGCCATTGATTGCTATTACATGCATAAATTTCTCCTTTTACTATGATCCGTCATACCCGTAATTTGATTCTGTCGGATTTTGGTCTTGTCTGCCTTCAAAATCATTGCTTTGGCTTGAACCGTATTGCGGATATATAAGTTCATCAAAAAAATCATCAGAGCCTTGGACTTCTTTATCAACAGATTTGTTGTAATCAGGTTTATCCTGCAAGGAAGCACCCTGAGAATCTGCGGCAAAACCTTCTGCCTCTTGTGATAGTACTGGCGCAGATATTAACAAACATAAAAACAAAATAATTTTTTTCATAAATGCATTTTAACAGTAAATTGAGATTTATTCAATTAGAAAGACTAAAATAGCAATTATTTATTTGTTGTGGTTTTATAATGAAAGAATAAGGAAAAATTTATGATAGAATCCAAACGTGAATTATATCCTCAATATCGATTTACAAGCGACAGAAGGCAGATGAACATGCCTGTTGATGTGGAGCGCAGAAGCGGTATGGATAGAAGATTTCAAGACAGGATTGTTATAGACCAAAAGCTTGACAGAGATATTTTTGAAATTAAGTCCAAAGCCGTTCAAATTCAACATACAGAGCCGATAAAATTTAGACAAAACGCAGCAAAAGCTTTACAAAATAATATAAAAACAGATGAGTTTATAAAAACGGAAAAGCCTGAAAATAAAGCATCAAAAGATGATTTTAGCGACAAAACTCCTTCGGCATCTGCGGCAGGTGCTTTTGCATTTATTTTGGGCGGGGTTTTAATTTCCACAATGTTTGGAGTGTCGGGAATAGCTATTGCACTTGGCTTGGGAGCTTATTTCGGATTAAGACTTTTTGCTGAGGCAATGCATTCTCATATGAAAAATAAAGATTAAAAATTAATAATTACCCGAAAAGAGAATTTAAAAAAGATTTTTTTTGTTGAAAATATCTTAAGGAGGGCTTTTATATGGAAATAAAAGAGCAACTTATTGTATTAAGAAAAATTTTTTATAAATGTTTTGTAGTCGGACTGTTTTTTCTTATTTTAGCTGCGGTGATTTATTACCCTTGCAAATGTTACGTTGCAAGCATTTACCAAAGTGCTTTCGGGGTTGATGTAATAACTTATCAAAATTTGTGGGTAATATTTGTGGGATTAATAAAAACAATTCTTATATTTCTGTTTTTAGTACCTGCCCTTGCAATCCACTGGGTTACAAATTGTTATGAAAAAGAAGAAAAAGACAGCAGCGAATAAATCACAAAATTTGCAAAAAATTTTTATTTTTAAAGTTTTTCTTTAAACCCACAATTAAAAGGCTTAACAAATCAGATTTAAAGAAGCTGTACCTATTGCTTTGGCTGCTTTTTCAAGAATCTCCGGATTTATTTTGTCAACAGTATCGGCATTGGTGTGAAAAAATCGAGTATTTACTTTAGATAAAAAATCCCAAGAAGCACATACGACAGGCATTCCTTCAATATTAAACATTGTAGCGTCTGAACAAGGATCTCCTCTGTGCAGCCTGAGTTTTAACCCTAAGGTATCGCATGTTTGTTTAAATGCGCCGACTATATTAACGGATAATTTTTTGTTTTCTTGCCAAAGATCAATAGTATTTCCCTTTTGTCCGCCGAGCATATCCATATTTATAATATCAATACTATGGATTTCATTATCAATCAAACTTTGCGCCAAGGTTTGAGCACCTTTTTTATAACCTTCTTCATCTGAAAGTGCTGCAAAAATAATTGACTTTTCAGGCTGTTTAATCTTTTTGAAAATTCTGGCAAGTTCCAATAACACACTTACTCCGGAAGCATTATCATTAGCACCGGGGAATATAAGATTTTTTTCTGGAATACTCCCCAAGTGGTCATAATGGGCAGTCAACATAAGATATTTTTCAGGATTTTTCCCACGAATAATTCCAACAATATTTTTAGCCGGAATTTCAGGTGGATTGCTTTTGTGGCGAATCCAACCGTAAATGTTTTTTAAATTTTCTTCGAATAATAATTTTGGCTGATAAGCCAAAAATGGTTGAGAAAAAGTTTTTAAACCGATTTGACAAAAAGGCTCAAGCCCTATTTTTTCAAATTGAGCTTCAATAAATTGACTTGCAATTTCAATACCTTGTGTACCTATTGCCCTGCCTTGAGTTTCGGGGGAAGTCAAAACCAACATGTTTTCTTGAAGCTTCTGTTTTGAAATAAGTCTTATAAAATTTTGAACTTCTTTTGGGCTTACTAAATTTGCACCAAAAAAAACAGGGCTTTTGTTGATTTTAAAGCCATTTTGATTGTAATTAAATAAGTTAACAGAAATTATCATAATTTTCCAAATTTACTGACAGTTGCAATTTTATAAAACCGACAAAGAAAAAATTTTGCTAGTGAAGTTGAAAAATGTAAAATAAATCAATAAAAAAATACCCCCGATTGGGTTCTCTTGAATCGTAGGCGAGGAGCTCGAGCCGTACGAGGCAGGATATCGGGACGATTAACCAACAATGTTTCGACCGACAGGAGAAACATTGCGGTTCGAATAACGTTCCTTACTATAACCGTTCAAATTAAAACAAAATACCCCCGATTGGATTTCAGCTCAGATGCAGGCGAAAACAGGAAGTTTGAGCCTGGCAGATGAGGGTATCGATTTATCGATTAACCTGTTTGATTTTTAGGCAGGAGCCGAAAAATTAAACCTGGTTCGTATCCTCGGGGGTAGTAATTGATTTGATAAATATAAAATAAAATCATGAAAAATACCCCCGATTGGATTCGAACCAACGACGCACAGCTTAGGACGCTATCGCTCTATCCATCTGAGCTACGGGGGCGTAATATTTTTATTTTAGTACAAACATATTTAGATGAATAGAGTTATGAAATTTAATTAATTTTGAATTTTTGTTTTCACAAAATTTTCAAAGAGTTAGTTATACTATTTAGATGTGTAAGTTTGTTTTAATGTAAAAAACAAAATAAACACGAAAAAAGAAGGCTTACGCCTTCTTTTTTAATTTACCCTGGAGGAGATTCGAACTCATGACCTATCGCTTAGAAGGCGATTGCTCTATCCAGCTGAGCTACCAGGGCTTACTATCTTGCTCGCTCGCATTAAACGGGCTCTCGCCCTCTGCTCACTCGCGCTTTCTGTAGAAAAAGTAAGCAAAAAGACTTTTATCATTCTGTCACGCTTTTAACAAAAAATTACAATTCTTGTTTTTTGGTTTTATGTTAAGAAAAACGCTGTCTTTATTTTACTGTTTCTACTTATTTTATTTAATTTATACTCCAATCCTACCATATAAATTTCTACAGGCAAGGCGAATTTACATTTTTTGATAAAAAATGTAAATTCGCCTGTTTTTAATATATAATTTTTTTAAGGTGAATAGGTGACTATGTGATTAAGTGAATAAGAAAATTAAACTTTTCATGTTTTCACCTTTTAAACTAAAAACAAATAGCGAGGAAATATGATATCGGGCAATGAAATAAGAGAACAATTTTTAAAATTTTTCAAAGAAAAGCATAATCACACGGTGGTGGAAAGTTCAAGTCTTGTCCCTGACAATCCGACCGTGCTTTTGACAACTGCGGGTATGCTGCAGTTTGTCCCTTATTTTCTGGGGCTTGAAAAACCAAAATTCCCCCGTGCGACTTCGTGCCAAAAATGCGCCAGAGCAGGCGGTAAGGATTCTGATATAGAAAACGTCGGAAGAACCCCCCGCCACCACACTTTTTTTGAAATGCTGGGCAATTTTTCTTTCGGCGATTATTTTAAAAAAGAAATCATCCAGTGGAGTTGGGATTTTGTGACAAATTACCTTAAACTCGATAAAGAAAAACTTTGGGTAACAATTTATAAAGACGACGATGAAGCTTTTGAAATTTGGACAAAAGTTGTCGGACTTTCGCCTGAGCGGGTTATCCGCAAAGGCAAAAAAGATAATTTTTGGGGCCCTCCGGGGCCGACAGGTCCCTGCGGGCCATGCTCTGAAATTCACTATGACTTGGGCGAAGAATTCAAATGTTCGCCTGATTGTGGCATTGCAACCTGCGAATGCGACCGCTGGGTTGAAATTTGGAATCTTGTTTTTATGGAAATGTTCCAGGATGAAGATGGCAAACTTTCGCCCCTTGAAAAGAAAAACGTCGATACAGGCATGGGGCTGGAGCGAATTACTATGGTTTGTCAGGGCAAAACCTCAACCTTTGAAACTGATTTATTGAATCCAATTCTAGATGAAATTTGCAAGATGTCAAACGTTAAATACAAACAAAGCGACAAAACTGATGTTTCGCTCAGAATTATAACTGATCATGCCCGCTGCGTTACTTTTTTGATAAATGACGGGATAATCCCCGGCAACGAAGGCAGAAATTACGTTTTGAGAATGATTTTGCGCCGTGCCCTTAGGCACGGAAAAATGTTGGGATTGGAACTTCCGTTTTTGTATAAGCTTGTCGATGTGGTGGTTAAAAATTACGGCGGTGCTTACCCTGACCTCATCAAAAATGCAGAAAAAATTAAAAATACAATCAAAAACGAAGAAGAACAGTTTAATAAAACATTAGACAGAGGCTATAAACTTTTGGAAGAATTGCTTTCCAAAAAGCAAGGGGGTAAATGTGCTATTTCAGGCGAAGATGCTTTTAAATTGTATGATACTTTCGGTTTTCCGCTTGAATTGACCGTTGAGATAGCAAAAGAAAACGGGTTTAAAGTTGATTTGAAAGAGTTTGAAAAAGAAATGGAAGAACAGAAAAAACGGGCAAAAGCGGCTGCTCAAAAAGTCGTTCTGACCGATGATTTGAAATACGTTGAAATAGAAAAACAGTTCGGCTCAACCGAGTTTTTAGGTTACGAAAAAGAAGAAATCGAAGCAAAAATTATTGCCAAAGTTGAAGGTGATAATTTTGTTGATATTATTTTGGACAAAACACCTTTCTACGCTGAATCAGGCGGACAGGTGGGAGATACAGGTGTTCTGGAAAACAGTAATTGCAAAGTAAGCGTTTTGACTACTTTCAAGGTAAATCATCTTTTTGTTAATCGCTGTGAAATTATCGAAGGCGAAGTAAAAATCGGCGATATGGTAAATGCAAAAATTGATTCTGCAAGGCGTGAAGAAATTAAAATTCACCACACAAACGCACACTTACTTCAAGCGGCGTTAAAAAAAGTTTTAGGGAATGAGGTTAAGCAAGCAGGTTCACAAGTGGAAGAAAACCGCACACGTTTTGACTTTTCGTATCCGCGTCAGGTAAGTTATAACGAACTCAAACGGATTGAAAAAATAATAAACGATTGGATTGGGCAAAATTTGGAAGTTTCGACAAAAGTCATGAAACTTGAAGATGCTCAAAAATCGGGTGCAACAGCACTATTTGGCGAAAAATACGAAAATGACGTAAGGGTTGTCAGTATCGGAACAATCTCAAAAGAACTCTGTGGGGGGACACATATTGATAACATCGGCAAACTCCGTTTGATGAAAATTGTTTCAGAAAGCGCAATCGCAGCAGGCACAAGAAGAATTGAAGCGGTAGCGGGAAAAACCGCGTTAGAATACCTTAACGACAAAGAAGATGTGATTGATAAAATCGCAGGTCATCTTAAAACGCCTTACGAAGAAGTGTTTGAGCGGATTGAAAAAATTCAGGAAGAAAACAAATCGCTTCAAAAGGAATTGGCAAGTGTTCAAAACGCAATGGCAAAAGAAAAATTTGCTTCGTATGTGGATAAGGCAGAAGATATTGAAGGCGGAAAATTATTTATTTCAAAAATTGACGCTATGGATTCAAACGCACTGAAAGAAGGGGTTGAATATTTAGCTCAAAGATTGGGTGATTCGATTATAGTAATTATGTCAGACTCAACAATCGTTGCAAAAGTTTCGGATAAATTTGTGGCAAATGGAATAAATGCCGGTCAAATTGTCTCTAATATCTCGCAACTTTTAGGTGGTAAAGGCGGCGGCAGACCCCAATTCGCCCAAGGCGGTATCGGAAATGTCGGTATTGTTGGGGTAGAAACCCCAACCTACAAAAACTCATTAACTGACAGAGAAGAAGAAATTTTAGAACAAATTGTATTTGGTAAAAGCAATACAGAAATTGCAAAAATATTTGATATAACTATAACTGAAGCAAAAACTCATGTTTGCTCTATTTTACAAAAATTATCTGTACAAGATAGGGTTCAGGCAGCTGTTAAAGCTATTAGAGATGGTTTGGTTTAAAAGAAGTAGGTTGGGGTTTCTACCCCAACATTTCTGATAATTTTGCAATATAATTAAAGCATGCGATATAAAAGACTTTTTATTCCAAATACTTATATACATTTGGTTATAGTCACATACAAACGCCAACCAATGTTAATTAAAAACATTGATTTATTGCGTAATTCATTTAAAAATGCAAAACAATTTTTTAATTTCGACATTTTTGCAATTTGTATTTTGCCTGACCATATTCACATGATTTTAAAACCCGAAAATATTCACGAATACCCGAAGATAATCACTTCAATAAAATATTATTTCTCAAATAATATTGATGTTGGGGTAGAAACCCCAACCTACGGGTACAAAAACAAAGGTGAAAGAGGTATTTGGCAACGAAGATATTATGAACACACAATCCGAGACGAAGAAGATTTAAACAAACATATTGATTATATTCACTACAATCCCGTAAAACATAATCACACAAAAAATGTCAAAGATTGGGAGTTTTCTTCGTTTGAAAAATTTGTTAAAATGAAAAATTACGAACAAAATTGGGGCAGTTCAGATGATATTAAACATATCGAAACATTGGATTATGATTAAGAATTTTTTTGCTAAAATTGGATTATGTACACAACAACATTAAAAATTGAAAAATTAGCTCATAACACTTACTTGCCCGAATATCAAACCGAAGGTGCTGCTGGCATGGATTTGTGCGCGGCAATTGAAAACCCTGTCCTTCTCAAACCTTTTGAGCGAAAATTAATCCCCACAGGGATTAAAATCGAACTTGAGCATGGCTTTGAAGCCCAAATAAGACCGCGTTCGGGAATTTCTATCAAACACGGCATCTCTTTGGTGAATTGTGTAGGCACAATAGATGAGGATTATAGAGGAGAGGTTTGTGTTCCTGTAATAAATCTTTCGACCGAAGAATACACAATTTTACCGAACGAGCGCATAGCGCAGATGATAATCGCCCGTGTCGAAAAAGCAAAAATCGAAGTTGTACCTTCTCTTAGTGAAACTTCGCGCGCCGCAGGAGGCTTCGGCTCAACGGGTGTCTAAGAGGACAGTTTAAATAAATTTTTTCAAATCTTTTGCTATAGTTGAAACTTCAGGGATTTGTTTGGTTAGAGAATCAACATCAGAGTCAAAACGGATTTTTTGTGCAATCTCTTTGAATTTGTTTACCATTTTGGTTAATTTATGGTAAAAATCTTTTTCTTTAATTTCTCCCCTGCCTGATTTAAATTTTTTTTCAAGCCTGTGATATTCAAGCATTTCGTCACCGGTTAAAAGCAGTCCGCCTTTTACATATTGGTCTGTTTTAGAGGTCAAAATGTGTTCCCATCTGAGTGCAGGATTATCTTGTGCTCTCAAATTTGTATCTATCATTAAAAATGCCTCGGGCACTTTAGGATTGCGCGTTTGAATTAAATAAGCATTTCCAAAACTTACATGACCCATTTTAGGTACATTCATGGCTAAAAACTCCTGTGTTAAATTCAAATTAAATCAAATTACAAAAAAAGTAAATCTTTTTTATAAAAACAGTTGACAAATCGTCACAAAAAACAGTCAAAATAAATAGGCGAAGTTTTCTTCGAAAACTTCGCCTATTTTATAAAAGTTAATTTATTAAGCTTCGGTTGTTTCTTCAACAACTTCTTCAGCCGCAGATTCAACAACTGTTTCAACAGCTGCTTCTTCCTTTACGGGAGCTTCTTCAACTGCAACTTCTTCAACTACAGCTTCAACAGGAGTTTCCTCGACTGCTTTTGGTTCTTCAGCCGCTTCAACTTTTGCTTCTTCTACAACGGGCTCTTGAGCAGGTTCTTGCGCTTTAGGAGCTTCTTTTGCCGCTTTTTCTTCTTCTTTTGCTTTAGCTTTTGCTTCTTTTTCGGCTTCCAATTTAGCTATAGCTTTTTTAGAAAGTTTCTTTTCGGTTTTTTTCTTATAGTTCAAAGAACCGTCAGTGTTGCAGTTGTCAATTAAATATTGAACTGTTTCTGTAGGTTGTGCGCCTTTTTTAACCCATTCGAGTGCTGATGTTTTGTCAAGTTTCATCACTTTTGTTTTAGGGTTATAATGCCCTAATTCTTGAATCGGTCTTCCTTCACGTTTTGTTGTTGAATTTATAACGATAATTCTAAACGCAGGTGTTTTTTTCGCGCCTAATCTTTTAAGTCTGATTTTTAACATTGTTTTTCTTTTCCTTTTATTAAGTGTAAAATCCAAAAAGCCCGCCGCTTGGCTTTTTTCAAAAACGAGCTAAGAGGAAAGCGCGTTTCAAGTATATTTAAACACAACAGCATTTTAAAATCAAGAAAACACAGCTTTTCTTTGTTAACTTTTGCAAAAAGCTCGCTTAGTTGGAATTTATTGCTAAAATGTTTATAAGAGGAGATTGGCTTTGGCAAAAATTTTATTTTTAACCGACAATCACAAAAAGTGCAAACTGTTTAGTGATATGATAGACAAAAATCCGCACGATTTTTTGTGTGCATTTACCATAAACGAGGCGGTTGAAAAAACAAAGCTCCAAAACCCTGACCTTGTTATTCTTGATGCCGAAGTAAAATCTTTTGACTTAAAATCCGCCCACAAAAAAATTAAAGCATTTAACGACAATCTTCAAACCATTTTGGTTACAAAAACCGATGACATCGACCCTGAATTGCTTAAAATCTCGAGCGCATTTTTAAAAGAACCTGTCGCAAAAGACTTTTTGCTTGCAACCATAAACGCAAACATTAAAACAAAAAACTCGCTTGAAATGCTTTCCGATTCAAACAGGGAGCTTGCCAGAAGCCTTTATCAGCTTAACGTTTTATACAATACAAGTTCGCAGTTTGCAGGAACTTTAGATAAAAACAAGCTCATTGATTTTATGGTCGAAGGTTTAGATAAAAGTTTAAGTTTCGGGCTTGCCTGCGTTTTAACTTTTCGCAGTGAAAACGAGCCTGTTTTGATAATTAATTCACTTTATCAAATTTCAGACAGACTTCTTGAAGCGATAAAACTTCGCACAATTTTAAATTACAAATCTCTTTTTGAAAAAAAAGAAATGCCCTTTGAATTAAATATCGAAAATTTAAAAATAGAAAAACATTTTAAGCACACTATGAAAGAATATGATTTTTCGGTTCTTCGCTATGACAATATTTTTGCGCCGATAAATTTGAGCGAAAAGTTTTTCGGATTCATTGAAATTTACAGAGAAAACGATTTTACCACAGAAGACACAACCTGTTTTCAAACCATTGTCCAGCAGGTTTCGCTGCCTTTAAAAAGCGCATCATTATATGAAGAAATTAAAAAAACAAACCAGAAATTGGAAAGATTAGAACGGCTTAAATCGGAATTTATTTCGATTGTATCGCACGAGTTAAGAACGCCTTTGACTGCGATAAAAAATTCACTCGACATTCTTTTAAGCGGAAAATCGGGAATTTTAACAGAAACCATGGACAAATTTATAAACATGGCAAAGCGAAACGTGACAAGGCTTTCTGGGATTATAAACGACCTTTTGGATTTGTCCAAAATCGAAGCGGGCAAAATGGATTTCAAATTTGCGCTTACCACCATTGAGCCTGTAATTGACTATGTAAAGGCCAGCCTGGAAGAAATGGCAAAAGAAAAAGGGCTTGTTATAGTATCAAGAATCGAAGACAACAAAACAAAAATATACGCTGATGCCCACAGGCTTGAACAAGTGCTTACAAACCTTGTTTCAAACGCGATTAAATTCACAAACGAAGGCGGCAAAATAGAAGTATGCTCGCAGGTCGTTGATGCGCAAGAAATACAAATTCAAGAAGGCTTTGAGGAAGAATTGAAAAAACTTAAGGGTAAATATATAGTAGTAAGGGTTAAAGATAACGGTATCGGAATTGCATACAAGGATTTAGCGCATGTTTTCGATAAGTTCGCGCAAATAGAAAACTCTCTTTCGCGCAAAGTGGGCGGCTCAGGACTCGGACTTCCTATTGCAAGACAACTTCTTGATGCTCACAACGGGGCTGTTTGGTGCAACAGCAAACCCGAAAAAGGTTCGTCTTTTTACTTTGCAATTCCTGTAGCAAATGAAATAAATAATTTTATGCTTGAATTTAAGCAGGCGATACAAAAAACAAAAGTTTCAAATTCTGTTTTGACACTTGTTAAAATGCAGGGCGAAAAGGATTTAATAACAAATCTTCTTGAAGATAAACATTTAATTAACAAAAATTATCTAAAAAGTTCAATTCAAGAAACCGAAAGTAAAAACAAAACGGTAACAATGGTAATTCCCGACGGCGACAAATTCTCTGCCGATTTTTTGAAAAAGAAAATCCAAACCTATCTTAAAGACCATGAAAATTTGTTCCCGAAATGTGCTATAATGTATTCATACGCAACTTATCCCAATGACGGGGCGGATGAGTGGGAATTAATGAAAAAAGTTGACGAAACTCTTCAAAAGCTAAGGGGTGTAACCTAGCTGAAAGGGTGAAAAGCTGAACGGCTGAAGGGTTGTTTCCGTCATTGCGAAAGCGTAATTCCGAAGCAATCCAAAATAAATATTAAACAGGAGTAAAACGTGAAAAAGATTTTGATAGTTGATGATGAACAGGATATAGTGGAAAGCCTTAAATTTGTGCTTGAAGCGGCAGGTTTTAAATGCTATTGCGCATATAACGGCGAGGAAGGGCTTCAAATGGCAAAAGATGTTTTGCCGGATTTGATTATTCTTGATGTTATGATGCCAAAAATTAACGGCTACAAAATTTGCAGGCTTTTAAAATATGACAGTAAGTACAAAAATATTCCTATTCTAATGGTTACAGCACGCTCTCAGGATGAAGATAAACTTATAGGCGAGGAAACAGGCGTTGACGAATACATCACAAAACCTTTTGAACTGGAAGAAATCGTTAAGAAGGTAGAAAAATATTTGGGAAAGGGGTAAATTAGTAAATAGTAAATGGTAAATAGTAAATAGTAAATAGAAGTGGATAAATGGAGCAACTTGTTACAAACAAAACTTTAGAAAAACTTAAATACGACCTTGTCAGAGAAGGTCTGGTTGATTATGATACGGTCGAAAAAGCGCAGGAACTTGCAAACGCCCAAAACATAAATGTCGGACAGGCACTTATCAATTCAGGTATTTTGGAAGAAGAAAAACTGCTTAAATTCCTTGAAGCAAAGCTTCATATCCCTTATGTCAATCTTGAAGATTACGCTTTGGATAAAAATTGCCTGAAATTTATAAATTTTTCCGATGCGCAAAAATATAAAATAATCCCTCTTTTTAAAATTGAAGATGTATTAACTATTGCCATGGCAGACCCTCTGGATTTGTTTGCAATAGATAAAGTTGTCGAAACAACCGGCTGCTCTATTGAGCCTGTAATCTCTTCCGAGATAAGTATCTTAAAAAAAATTGATGAGTATTACAAAACAGAAAATGCCGTTGGAGAAATTTTTACGGACAGCGAAAACATAAACTACGACTGGAGAGAAGAACTTCACAGCGAAGATTTAAGCGATGAACACATCCAAAAAATAATCCGTGCGATTTTAAAACAAGCAATTTTTCAAAATGTTCACGAAGTTTATTTTGAATATACAAAAGAAGGTTTAGGTGTTAATTTTAAGCAAAATTCAGAAGTTTTTGACAAAGGCTATATACCCTCTGTTTTAACCTCTTCATTTGTTTCTAAGCTTAAAACCCTTTCAAATTTAGACCCTGCTGTAAGTGAAGTTCCGCAGTTAGGAAAATTATGCTTTAAAGTCGATGATATGACCTTAATTGCAAGTATTTCTGCGTTTCCTACCATTTTGGGAGAAAGAATCTCTTTAAAAATTTATAAACCTCCGAAAAACCTGAGAAAAATAATTACAGACGAAGGGGGCTTAAATATTATAAAAAACTCTCTTAATGAGCCGGGAATTGTTCTTGTGTGCGGCTCTGCCCTTAGCGGAAAAACCCACATGATTTATTCGCTTCTGTTGGAAATTGCAGGGAGCGGTAAAAATATTATGACGATTGAATCCATTGCAAAATACAATTTGGAAAACGTCAACCAGTGCGAAATGAACGAAAATATCGGCTTTAATTTGGACAAAGCCCTAAGATTTATTGAATTTCAGTCACCCGATATAATTTATCTTGAAGGGGTTAAAACAAAAGAAGCGTTTGATTATTTCTCCAGTCTTGTGTTTAAAGAAAAAATTGTTATAACAGAATTTCTTGCAAACAATATGGACGAGCTTCGCAAAAAAACGGCTTTTGGCGAATTTGAAATGTTTAAATCGCTTATAAACTGTATGATATTTATTCATTCCACAGACAGCATAGAAGTTTTTGACAAATCGACAATTCAAAAATATTTGGCTTAAACCAAGCCCTCTTTAAGTGCTTTTACGGCAGCCTGTGTCCTGTCATCTACAACCAATTTTTGAATAATATTGCAAACATGAGCCTTTGCGGTGTGTTCGCTTATGACAAGCTCTTTTGCTATGTCATGGTTGGATTTTCCGTCAACGACAAGTTTTAAGACTTCATATTCTCTTTCGGTCAAATTTGAATGCTGCGCTTTAAAATTTGCTCTGGACATTTGTTTTTGAGGAATTACTCCGCAATTTTTTTCCCTGATTATAGGCACAATTTGCGGGTCAAGCCACATGGCACCTTCTTTTACCGTTTTTATAATCATCATTAAAATTTCTGTATTTATGTCTTTTAGTACATAAGCGTTAGCACCGGCAGATAAAGAATCCAAGACTTCCTGCTCTGTCGTGTGAGAAGTGAGCATAATAACCCTTACCCCCTCAAACTGTTCAAGAATTTTTTTAGTGGCTTCAATTCCTGTCATATCAGGCAAACCTATGTCCATTAAAACAACATCAGGCTTTGTAAGCCTTATCTTTTCAATAGCTTCTTTGCCGGATTCGGCTTCTGCCACAATGCTTATTTCGGGAAAATCTTCAAATAAAGATTTTAAGCCCACGCGCATAAGCTTATGATCCTCTACTATTAATACTTTTACCTGACCGGTGTTCATATTTTCCTCCCCGAATAAATATGGTGTTTATTTAATTATTATAGTAAACGCCAAAAAGTATTATTAAATCAGATTGAATTTAAAAATAGCGGGTAATATTTTTGTTTTATCAGTATGAATAAAAATCTTAGCTTAAAATTAAAGTATTATTTGAGTGCCTACCATAATTCTGTCGCCAAAAGCACCGTTTTCAATTTCATAGTGCGTAAAGTTCATAATGAGCCTAAGTGCTTCATCTTTTATAAAATAGTTAATCCCTGCGGTATATTCTTTTCTAACATCATTTGCTTTTTCGGTGTTGGGGTCAAATTGGTCAAACCTGAAAAGCACCTGAGTTTTTGGAGTCACTCTGTAAGTCAAGGTTGTATTAACTCCGCCCGATTTATTGCTGGTAAATCCTGTTGCACCGTTTGAACCGTCTGCTATACCCATTTCTGTTGTAAGTCTCAATCTTTTATATTCATAATTAACGGCAGCTGTTCCTACGGCATAATTGCTCTGAGCGTTACCGCCATCAAATCCACCGCTTACGGTAAGTTTTCCGTATTCGCCTTTTGTATTGGCAAGCGGTTTAAAATCAACCCAAGCAGCAACTTCAGGCCCAGGGAAAAAATCTTTAAAAAATCTTCCGGAGCTGTAAAAGCCCACCTGATAATCAGCATATTTATAATTGCCCATCAATTTTGTTCCAAGAGCCCTGACAGAAGAATATGTTCTTGAAGTCTGAGAACGGGTGAAAAAGTCCAAAATAAGAGGCGAACCTTTTCCTTCTATACCTAGAGGCACCCAAGTATGACCTACCAGTAAAGTATTATTTTTACTTATTTTCCTTGTTATATAATTGTCTGCAAAAAAGCTTTGGAAATAAGTATTTCCTTCAACATACCTTACAGGGCTGAACATGACTCTTACAAAAGTTTTGTCATCACGCATGTTTATGTTAAACCCTACATCGGCAAAATTTATGCCGTAGAAAGTATTTGTATAATTATCCCCTGTCCACACATTTGAAAATGAACCGTTATAATCAATCCATGGAACTATGCTTTTAATCGGACCCTCGTCAAATTTTACCGTCATTTTGTCTGCAAAAAGCCCTTTTGTGCTTATGGCTTTTACTTCCCCGTGAAGTGCTTCGTGTAAATTGTATTTAATCTTATCAGCGTCACTGAGTTCTTCAACTTTTATTTCTTCTTTATTGTCAAATTCAGGATCAAAAATAACCGCCTTTAAATCTATTTTAGACGTTTTTTCCGTTTTGGCACTGTCAATGGTTTCATCTGCATAAACCGAATTAATACAGATAAGAGAACAAAACAATATTAAAAGTTTTAATATATTATTTTTTTTCAAAAAATTATTTCCAGCTACCTGTTCAGTATTTAACATTATAATCAATTTGTTTGTATATAAAATACTTTTTTTGTAGTATCTTATTATTGGAAAAACTAAACTTTAGAAGGAATTTTGAATTGAATATACATGCCCGAAGCCGTTGTGAAACCAAAATTAAAGCACCTATAGTAGAAGCACTTGAGGCTGCGGTTAAAAATCCTACCTACCAGTTTCATATCCCCGGCCACACAAAAGGCAAGGGAACGTATCCTGAATTTAAAAAGTTAATCGGACAGAAGGCACTAAATATCGATACAACAGACGAGTTTGACAATTTAGGGACACTTCATCCTGCGACAGGTCCTATTAAAGAAGCCCAAGAACTTGCAGCTCAAGCCTTTGGAGCAAAGAAAACCTTTTTTCTTTTAAACGGCTCTACAGCGGGAAATCTTGCCATAGCAATGGGACTTACCAAAAAAGGGCAAAAAATTATTACCAACAGAAACTGCCATCGTTCGCTTTTGACCGGCATGATAATATCAGGCGCAGAGCCTTTATGGCTTATTCCTCAACGGCTTGACGAGTGGGGAATTTGGGGAAGTGTTTCGCCCGAATCGGTTGAAAATTTATTAAAAGAAAATCAAGATGTTTCACTTGTTTGGATTACAAACCCGACTTATGAGGGAGTTGTTTCTGATATAAAATCAATAAGTTTAATCTGCAAAAAATACAATGTGCCCTTAATCGTTGATGAAGCGCATGGAAGTTTGTGGAAATTCAATAAACATTTGCCCAGTTCCTCATTAGAAACAGGCGCAGATGTTGTAGTTCAGTCGCTTCACAAAACAGGCGGAAGCATGAGCCAAAGCTCAATGCTTCATATAGGAAAAAATTCTATAATAGATGATTCAAAAATAGAAAAAGCACTTAAACTTTTACACACAACAAGTCCTTCCCTGATACTTCTTGCAAGCCTTGATGCTGCAAGGGCTAACCTTCAAAGCCCTTTGGGCAAAAAACAAATCGCAAGAGCGGTAAATAACGCAAAATATTTAAGAACAAGAATAGACTCACTGCCAAATATACACCAGCTTAAATCGGATTTCGGATATAAAACCGATGTTACAAAGGTTTTTATAAAAGCAGACGGGCTTTCGGGAAAAAGGCTTGAATCAATCTTGGAAATAGATTTTAAAATTGAAGTAGAATCGGCATCTGACATAGGAATTTTAATTTTATCAAATATCGGAAACAAACGCTCTGATTTTGAATACCTTGCCGATTGTCTTGAAAAAATTTCAAATACAAATTACACAGATATTTGTTATATGGAAAATAAAAAACACATGCCCCTTACCACTCCTAAAATAAAAATGAGCATGCAAGAAGCTTTTTATTCTCAAAAAGAAACTGTAAGCCGTGAAAATTCTGTAGGAAGAATTTGTGCCGAAGTCATAGCAGAATGTCCTCCGGGCATTTCAATTTTGCTTCCGGGAGAATTAATCTCTGCCCAACATCTTGCTTACTTGGAAGATTATGATTTTATTGAAGTGGTAAAATAATTTTTACTTTTTTGAAAAACACCCGTCAATACGATCTCTATGCTCTTGCTCTGAGAACATTTTTGAAAATTGTTTTGTTCTTTGTCTAAAATATTCCTTGATTTTAAACCCTGCTTTTGTATATAAGCCTTCTTCTATGCAGAGTTTGTGAAAATTCGGGAAATATTTTTTCATATTTCTGCGCGATTTTAGCTCAATTTTAACATCGGTTTGTGTTACCGCCCTTAATATATTAATTTTTGGAATATTTATCATAATTTTGCCTTAAAAAATACACCTTTAAATATTCTAAAACAAAAGCCCAAAAAAAATTGCATAAAATTTAAAGAATCGGGTCATCCATGAAAAAAGACCCCATTACGGAGTCTTTAAATGGTCGGGATGATAGGCTTACCCTTGGCGAACTTGTGAGCCTTAGGGAAGCGAATGCAACCAGCTGGTTTTTGGCGAAGAATGAGCCTAAAAAACCGCGTGTTGCCACGATGTAGCGCAAGCGAGCAGAGGCAAGCAAAATACTTTGTATTTTGCGGAGTTGAGCTCCGAAACGGAAACGATTAAGTTTTCGTTAAAGGAGCGAACGGAGCCGTTTAATGCGAGCGCAGCAAGAGGGGTCATCCATGAAAAAAGACCCCATTACGGAGTCTTTAAATGGTCGGGATGATAGGCTTACCCTTGGCGAACTTGTGAGCCTTAGGGAAGCGAATGCAACCAGCTGGTTTTTGGCGAAGAATGAGCCTAAAAAACCGCGTGTTGCCACGATGTAGCGCAAGCGAGCAGAGGCAAGCAAAATACTTTGTATTTTGCGGAGTTGAGCTCCGAAACGGAAACGATTAAGTTTTCGTTAAAGGAGCGAACGGAGCCGTTTAATGCGAGCGCAGCAAGAGGGGTCATCCATGAAAAAAGACCCCATTACGGAGTCTTTAAATGGTCGGGATGACACGATTTGAACGTGCGACCCCCTCGTCCCAAGCGAGGTGCGCTACCAAACTGCGCTACATCCCGATGTAATATTTAATTGTCATTTTGTTCAGCTTGGTAGGGCTTCGCGCTACCAAGAGCTCCCTTCAAGCGGCGAGCGAAAACAACATTTAGTTGCTTTCTTTTTGTGGCATTCTCCATTGGTCCTTGCCACATCCCGACAAGTTTGATATATTTGCCAGGCAACTACAAGTTTATATTTAAAATAATGCTTTGTCAAGCTTGCTATAACCTTTATTTGCAACACTGTAAGCGTTTGATGATTTTGAAATTTACACTTTGTTACTTTGCTTTGCTCACAGGTTTGTGTTAGCATTGAATAATAAATAAAATATCAGAGGAATTAGAAAATATGGATTTTGTAACTTTAACAATAGAAGCATTAAGGGCTTTATCAAATATAGTAGGAAATTACGGAATAGGAATTATCCTTTTAACAATTGTTGTAAGGCTTTTTATGTGGCCGCTGAGTGTTTCTCAGCAGCGTTCAATGAAGACTATGCAGACGCTTCAGCCAAAATTGAAAGCTATTCAAGACAGGTATAAAAGCGACCCGCAGACAATGCAGCGCAAAATGATGGAATTCTACAAAGAACATCAGTTTAATCCTATGTCGGGATGTTTTCCGCTCTTGCTTCAAATGCCTATATTCATTTTGCTCTATTCTGCATTGATGAGCCCGCAGTTTATACAGATAGCCGGCGACACGCAATTTTTGTTCATAAAACGGCTTGATGCTACACTCAAAACTTCTGCCGGAGTTTCTTTTGACGGAACAATGAACGTTTCAAAATACGATACATTTTATCTTGGCAAGACCGCCAAAGTTTATCTTCCAAAAGAAACTATCGAAAACGTAAAAATAGAAAAACCAAACAAAGCACTTGAAGTTCAAGGCGAAATAAATCCGGGTCAGCCTATAGATTTCAAAGTCAGCTTAGACAGTCTTGACTTAAAATTCAGCCAGCTTGATCAAATCCAAAAGGCGGAATTAACAATCACAAATGCACAAAACAGAGAAAGCGAAAAGGTTGAATTTGCCAGAAAAAACGGACTTCTTATTTACTCAATGCCGACAAAAGAGGTAAAAAGTTCTCTACATTATGATGTCTTGCTTTTGATTGTATTATTCGGACTTACAATGGTTGCAACCCAAAAAATCATGATGGCATCTGCCGGTTCACAAAATCAAGACCCTACTCAGCAAGCAATTCAAAAATCTATGGGTGCATTTATGCCCATTATGATTATGGCAACTTTTGTCTTTATTCCGATTCCTGCAGGTGTTTTGCTTTATCTCATCTCAAGCAACGTAATTCAGGTCATACAGACTGTTGTAATAAACAAACAGCTTGAGATTGAAGATGAAAAGAAAAAACAAAAAATCGACGACGATGCGGTAAAAACTGCCAAAAAAATTGAACCTAAAGAATAAAAAAATACACGTCATGCTGAGTGTCAGCGAAGCATCTCAGATTCTTCACCCTTAAGGGTTGTGACGCGAGAGGAAAGATATGTTAACCTCTGATTTTGATTATAATTTACCTGAAGAACTGATTGCGCAGCTTCCATGTGAAAAACGCTGTGAATCAAGGATGATGGTGCTTGAAAAAAATTCAAAAAAAATCGCCCACAAACATTTTTTTGATATTGTTGATTTTTTAGACGAAAATGATGTTTTAGTTTTAAATAATACAAAAGTTATCCCCGCAAGGCTTTTTGGACAAAAACTAACCGGTGCAAATGTCGAAGTTTTTTTGCTTAAGGATTTAGGAAACAATCATTGGGAAGCTCTGTTAAAACCTTCAAAAAGAATTAATGGGGGCAATATAATAAAAATTTCTCCTGAACTTGGAGTTAAAGCAATCAGGCTTATTGAAGGCGGAAAGTGGCTTATAGAATTTCTTTGCAAGGGACACGTAAGACAGATTTTGCAAAAAGTCGGAAACATTCCACTTCCGCCTTATATAGAAAGAAATTTGTCAAACGAAGATATAAAAAAACTTGACTTTGAGCGTTATCAAACGGTTTTTGCCCAAAAAGAAGGTTCTGTTGCAGCACCTACTGCGGGTTTACATTTTACAAAAGAAATTCTTGAAAAACTTGAAAAAAAAGGAGTTCAAATTGCCTATGTCACCCTTGACGTGGGGCTTGGAACTTTTAGACCCGTGAAGTGCGAAAACATTTTAGAACACAAGATGGAGACTGAAACCTTTGAAATAACAGAAGAAACCGCAAAAATTATAAATGAGGCAAAGAAAAATAAAAAAAATATTGTAGCGGTGGGCACGACTTCTGTCAGGACTTTGGAAACAGCTTTCCAAAAATACGGCGAGATAAAAGCATGCAAAGGCTTTTCAGAATTGTTCATTTACCCCCCTTATGAGTTTAAAGTAGTTGATAAACTTTTAACAAACTTTCACCTGCCAAAATCAACGCTTTTGATGCTTACAAGTGCTTTTGCGGAGCGTGAATTTGTTCTAGAAGCCTACAAAAACGCCATAACTGAAAAATACAGATTTTACAGCTACGGCGATTGTATGTTTATTTATTAAAAATTATTCGTCTTCTAAAATCCTGTGGCCGGACTTGCGGCATTGAAGGGTAACGCCTCTTTTGGAAGTTCTTACAAAATCAATCATTTTTTGGACATAAGGATTTATTTTTAACGTTTTTTCAATTTGTTCTATTGCCTGAGATGTGTTGTATTCGGGAGAAATCAACAACTTTAAAGCTTCATTTATGGCGGTTCTTTCTTCTTGTGCAACTCCGCGTCGTTTAAGCGCAATAGCGTTTATTCCCGCAGGATAAGGCGGCCTTCCTTCACCTTTTGAATAAGGCAAAATATCCTGACGAGCAGCTGAAAATCCGCTTATAATTGCCATTTCACCTATTCTTAAATTTTGGTGAAAAACACTCATGCCGCCGATAAACGCACCGAATCCGACATGAACATGTCCGCCAAGGGTGACTAAATTGGCAAGAATTACTTCATCTTCAAGCTTGCAGTTGTGGGCAACGTGAGAACCTACCATAAGTAAGCATTTATTCCCGACTGTTGTGGTCATATCCCCACAGTTTGCCGCGCGGTTTATTGTAACATTTTCTTTTATCAAGCAGTTTGCACCGACAATAACTTTTGTGGGTTCGTTTTTATAGCCTAAATCCTGAGGGGCTGTTCCTATGCTTGCAAAGGGATTGATTATAGTGCCTTCGCCTATTTCGCAGTGTTCCAAATAAGCGTTTGCAAGAATTTTAACTCCGCTTGCAAGCTTAACGTTTTCCCCGATTATTACGTTAGGGCCGATAAATACATCTTTTTCAATTTGTGCGGACTTGTGCATAACCGCGCTTTTGTCAATCATTTTTCCTTCTTTCTGTTTTTAGGTGATTAAGTGAATAGGTGAATAAGTAAAGAAGTACATTTATAATAAATTTAACTTTTCAGCTTTTCACCCTTTCAGCTTTTAAGCCTGTTTCATGCAAACCGTCATATCAGCTTCCACTGTTACTACTCCGTCAACAGAACCCACGGCATGACATTTCGCGATAGGACCTTTTATTTTCAACAATTGAATTTCCATTTCAAATTTATCACCGGGTCTTACAATGTTTTTAAACCTAACATTTTCCATTGATGCAAACAAAGGCAGCATACCCCTAAAATTATCCAAGCACAATAAAATAGGAGCAGAACATTGCGCCATGGCTTCAATTTGAAGAACTCCGGGCATAATAGGGTTTCCCGGAAAATGCCCCTGAAAAAACTCGTCGTTCATTGTAACGTTTTTGTATCCTTTGGAATATTCGCCGGGGACACATTCTGTAATTCTGTCAACAAGTAAAAACGGGTACCTGTGAGGAATCATCGCCATGATTTCCATTGTATCGAAACTTAAAATTTTGTCTGACATTATATATCTCCTTATTTTTACATTATCACAATTATTTTCTTTTTTTGTTTTTTTAATTTATTTTTAATATCTAAATTTTTATCAGCTTATTTTTAAGCATTTTTGCGGCTTTGATGTGAACTGCATGTCCTGCTTCTTTGACTATAATCTGAGCCTTTAAGTCTAAAGGATTAACTCCAGTCAAATATAAATCTCCGATTAAGTCAAGAATTTTATGCTTAACAGGTTCAAAACAGCTTCTTAATTTGGTTGTATAGCTTTCACCGTTTAAACCTACTGTGTTTTCCATTGTAACGCCTCTTGCAAAGCCGAAAAGCTGAAACTTTCTTAAATCCTTTAAATATCCGAAAGTCCTTGCGCTTATGATTTCATCTTCGCCCCTGCCGTTGAAAGAAACCCACGTATGGTCGAGTTCGGGGTGGTCATATTGGACGGAATACGTTATGTTAAGTTCTTTATCAGGAATAATCACAAGATGCGTTTTGCCGTTAAGGTAATAAACAGGCTCTTTTACACTGTAGCTGACTTTTTCGCTTTTTTCGTAACCTGCTTTTTTAAACAATTCAACCCATTCTTTAGCACTTCCGTCGAGAATCGGCATCTCCGGCTTTGAAATATGAACATCAAGCGAATCTATTCCTAAAAATGCGCAGGCAGCAGAAAAATGCTCTGTAAGCATAACTTTTGTTTTGCCGTTACCTAAAACAACGCAATGGTCAGTTGAAATTACGCTTTCAACGTCAAATATTATGGGCTCTTTCGATTCTTCCACAAAAAATCTTATTTTACCTTTTGAAGAAGGTAAAATCTGAACGCAACATTCACGATTTTTCATCAAGCCGTTGCCTTTTACCTCAATTTTTTTCAAAATAGTCGTCATTGTTAACCTTCGGGGGGCTTAAGCCTCTGCGTTTCCTTCTTCAAATGTTTTTAAAAGCGGCTCGTATTTTTTGAATTTTTTAATGAGTTCATCCGCATCTTTCATCGTTTTAAGCTGGCGTATAAATTCTTTTCTTGGCATTGCCGGATAGCCTATTACTATTGTTTTTTCCGGAAAGCTTTTTGAAACTCCTGATTTTGCGGCTATAATACAATCATTACCTATATTTATGTGATCCGCAATTCCTACCTGTCCTGCGATTACTACTCTATCTCCAATAACACAGCTTCCTGCAATGCCTACTTGAGAAATAATCATACAGCCTTTACCTATTCTGCAGTTGTGACCTATCATGACTTGATCATCAATTTTTGTGTCATCACCGATAATCGTATCTTCAATGGTTCCTCTG
>DAOQAU010000019.1:21665-25782 GCA_035354275.1 Candidatus Gastranaerophilaceae bacterium | reverse complement strand
TTATCTTTTTGAGAACTGGAATCTTTTACGTGCTTTCTTTCTACCATATTTTTTACGTTCTTTGACTCTGGGGTCTCTTGTCAATAAACCTTCTGAGCGAAGCACATTTTTATATTCTTCATTAAGTTTAACCAAAGCTCTTGCTATACCGTGTTTGATAGCACCTGCTTGAGAACAGATTCCGCCACCTACAGCTTTAATTCTTACATCGAATTTTTCCTGATTATCCGTTAAAACTAACGGTTTGAAAATCATTAGTTCAATAGCGGGCATGTTTCCGATATAATTTTTAAGAGTTTTTCCGTTCACATAAATTCTGCCTTTGCCTTTAACCAGTTTAACAACTGCGATAGAGGTTTTTCTGCGGCCTGTTGCGATAATTTCTTTTGCTTGAGTTGCCATTATTTACCTCCTTTCTCAATTATAATAGGTTTTTGGGCTTCATGCGGATGCTCACTTCCTGCATAAACCTTAAGCTTTTGAAATTGTTCATCGCCCAAAGTATTGTGAGGAAGCATCCCTTTAACCGCTTTTTCTATTGCAGCAATGGGGTTTTTTTCCATTAATTCTTTGAATGAAGCAACTTTAAGTCCACCAGGATAACCTGAGTGTCTGTAATATTTTTTGTCTGTTTCTTTTTTACCTGTAACTTGAATTTTTTCTGCGTTGATAACAACCACAAAGTCGCCTGTATCAACATGCGCAGTATATTCGGGCTTGTTTTTTCCTCTTAGGATATTTGCTATTTTGGTAGCCATTCTGCCGAGAACTTCGCCTTCGGCATCAAATAAATACCATTTTCTTTCTACCTCAAGAGGCTTTGCTGAGTAAGTTTTCATTTTTTGTATGCTCCTTGTTTATTTTTTATTTTAATTTTGCCTCGCCTAGCCTTATACTAATTGGATTAAAGCCATTTCCGAAGCGTCACCGCGTCTTGGCGGCAGTCTGTATATTCTAACGTAACCGCCCTGTCTTGAAGAATATTTTAATCCTATTTGTGAAAAGAGTTTTCTCAAAACGGTTTGCGGTACTACTTTTTTGTCGCTTGGCGGCACATCGAAAATTTCGTTTGTTTTAGGGTCAATAAATTTACCGATTTCTTTATCGAAAATATATCTGCCCGCTTGGCGACGAGAGTGAACATCACCTTTTTTAGCAAGGGATATAACACTTTCTGCATAAGGTCTGAGTGCTTTTGCTCTTGCCATTGTTGTTTTTATTTCACCGTGGGTAAAAAGCTCGGTTGCAAGAGAACGCAAAAGTGCTTTTCTTTGATCTTGGGCTTTTCCCAGCGTATGTTTTTTACATTGGTGTCTCATGATTTGTGTCCTTTATTAGTTTTTTTATTTACTATACTTCTTCTTCAACCAATTCGGGGCTTGGCATAAGATCCAATCCGAAGTGGCGAAGTCTTTCTACTACTTCATCAGAAGATTTTTTACCAAAGTTTTTAATATTCAATAAATCATTTTCTGATTTTTTAAGCAGTTCAGCCATAGAGTTTATGCTTGCTCTTTTCAAGCAGTTATAAGCTCTAACCGATAATTCCAATTCTTCAATTGTAATGCTTGGAACGCTTTCGTCTTCAACTGTTTCTTCGGCTACAACTGGTGCAGCTGTAATATTAGGCTGTCCTGTAATTGAAGCAATCTGCATAAAGTGTTCAATCAAAAATGTAGCAGATTGGCTTAAAGCATTATTTACATCAATCGAGCCGTTTGACCAGATTTCAAGGGTCAATTTGTCAAAATCAAGTGAATTTCCTACACGAGCAGCTTCTACATTGTAACTTACTCTTTTAATAGGCATAAATGTTGCGTCAATAGGAAGCATATCAATTGACATTCCCGCTTTTGAATCTCTTGGAACATCATTTGCTATATAACCTTTTCCGGTTTCAACCATAACGTCTGCATGGAAGCTTCCGCCGTCTGCGATTGTACAAATTAACCAATCGGGGTTAACAACTTTAACTCCGGCAGGAAGTTGAATATCACTTGCCAAAACCGCGCCCGGTTTGTCAACATCTATTCTCAAATGCTGAGGTTCTTTTGATTCGGTTTTTACAACCAAACCTTTCAAGTTAAGCATAACATCGATTACATCTTCCAAAACACCCGGAATAGCTGTGTATTCGTGAGTAATTCCTTCAATTCTTACAGAAGTTACCGCAGTACCTTCAAGACTTGAAAGCAAAACTCTTCTCAGGGAATTTCCGATTGTTGTACCAAAACCTTTTTCCAAAGGCTCGATAACAAATTTGCCGTACTGTGAACCGTCTGAACTTGTCATAGTATTGACGTTTTTAATTTTTAATTCCATATTTATTTTCTCCTGTCGTTATTTCTTATTTGTATTTTCTTAAAATAATAATATATTTGCCCCTATTTAGAATAAAATTCTATTACTAACTGTTCTTTGAAATCAGGATCGAGTTCTTCTCTTTCCGGAGTTCTGTCAAAAGTTATTTTAAGTGCTTTTTTATCGATTGTCATCCACGCAGGTGCACAAGCCATATCAATCATTTCTGTAACCGCTTTAATAAAATCGGAACTTTTTGATTTAACCATAATCACATCGCCTGCCTTAACCGAATAAGAAGGAATGTCAACTTTTTTGCCGTTAACAAGCACGTGTCCGTGGTTTACGATTTGTCTTGACTGTTTGCGTGTAATGCCAAAACCTGCCCTGTATAAAACGTTATCAAGTCTTGATTCAAGCATTTGCAATAAAATAGTACCGGTAACGCCTTTTTTTCCGGCAGCTGCATGGTAGCATTTTGCAAATTGTTTTTCTGTCAACATATAAGTAAGTCTGATTTTTTGCTTCTCATTTAAGTGCGTAGCGTAATCAGAAAGTTTTTTTCTGGCCGCACCGTGCTGCCCTGAAGGGGCTTGCTTCATTGACGAAACCAGTTTTCTGTTTGATAAATCCTTAACCCCATGGTTACGGAATAATTTATTTGTTGGTCCTGTATATCTAGCCATTTGTTTATTTGCTCCTTGTTTTTATTTTGGTGAGCTGTGAGCTGAAATTTTTCCGTTCACTGTTCACCGTTCACTCGTTACACTCTACGTTTTTTAGGCGGACGGCATCCGTTATGAGGAATCGGAGTTACGTCTTTAATCAACGTAATTTCAAGTCCTGCAGCCTGAATTGCTCTGATAGCAGTTTCTCTGCCTGAGCCCGGTCCTTTAATATGAACTTCAACTTTTTTCATACCCTGATCTATTGATTTTTTTGCAACAAGCTCTGCTGCCGATTGCGCAGCAAAAGGAGTTCCTTTTCTTGCGCCTTTAAATCCTGTAGCACCTGCTGTTGCCCAAGCAATAGCATTTCCTTGAGTATCTGTGGAAGTTACTATCGTATTGTTGAAGGTCGATTGTATGTGGACAATCCCCTGTAATACGTTTTTCTTTTCCTTTTTCTTTGTTTTTGTCGGTCTAGCCATTTTTTATATGCTCCTTGTTTATATTTGTTAATCTTATGATTAGATGAAGAGTGATTGGATTTTTCTCTTCACCCTTCACGCTTCACTTTTAAACTGTTTTCTTCTTGGTTATTGCCAAGCCCTTTTTACCTCTTCTTGTGCGTGCGTTTGTTTTCGTTCTTTGCCCGTTACAAGGAAGTTTGCGCTTATGGCGAAGCCCTCTGTATGAATTGATTTCTTGAAGACGTTTTATATTCATGCTGACTTCACGTCTTAAGTCACCTTCAATATTATACTTTGCCAACTCGTTTCTTAACTGTTTGATGTCTTCGTCAGTTAAGTTATCCGTTCTCAAATCCGGTGAAATCTTTGTAGCTTCAAGAATTTTTTGACTTCTTTTTGGACCTATACCGTAGATATAAGTCAATGCTACTATTATTCTTTTGTTACGAGGTAAATCTACCCCTGCCAGTCTTGCCATATTTGTTTGCTCCTTGTTTGTATTTTTTAACTTTATGATTTAGTGAGCTGTGAAGTGTGAACAGAAAATCTCAGTTCACCGTTCACCGTTCACTATCCTTGTCTTTGTTTATGTTTAGGGTTTTCGCAAATTACCGCAATGCGGCCTTTTCTTTTAATACATTTGCATTTATCGCAAATTTTTTTAACTGATGATCTTACTTTCAT
>DAOQAU010000019.1:0-21565 GCA_035354275.1 Candidatus Gastranaerophilaceae bacterium | reverse complement strand
TCTGAAGGTTATTCTGCCTTTTGATAAATCGTAAGGTGTCATTTCCACTTTAACTCTGTCTCCGGGCAAAATTCTTATAAAATTTTTCCTGATTTTTCCGGAAATATGCGCCAATATTTCATGATCATTTTCAAGTTTAACCTTGAACATAGCGTTAGGCATTGATTCTAAAATCGTACCTTCTAATTCTATTACGTCTTTTGACATAAATTCCTCTTTGTTTTTTAAACTTGCTCATATTTCAAAAATACTAGTGCATAATCAATCATACATGGTAAAAATCTGAAAGCAAGGGGGAAACGGCAGTAAATAGTAAATAGTAAATAGTAAATAGAACCGCAGGAGGCGGTTGTTTTTTTATAAATGCAACACAAACAGACTATGAGCAAGCTGGAATTTTTAAATCAAATAAACACTTTCAAGCCGCTATGTAACAATTTGTTTACATAATTAATTATTTAATGTTTAATAAAACAACCGAGAATAGTAAATCGTGAGAAATGAAAGGTGATAAGAGGACGAGAAGGAAAGAAAGCAAGTTATAAATTTTCTTAGTCACTTAGTTCCCTGCTCAATCAGTCACTTTTATAAACTTTTCACCTATTCACCTTTTAAGCCCTTCAAACAATTACGCCTCAGGCAGATCGCCTTTGACTTCGGCGATTTCATTACAATCAAGCTCAAAAACTTCATGCAGAGCTTTTACGGATTTTTGGGCATCTTGTGCCTCCACAAGGCAGCTTATTTTAATTTCGCTGGTAGAAATCATCTTAATGTTAACATCAAGCTTCCCTAAAGTTTCAAACATAGTGGCTGCAATACCGGGTCTGTCCACCATTCCCGCACCGACGATTGAGACTTTTGCAATGTTTTCGTCTATATGAATTGCTTTTGCTTTAAGTTCTTCTTTAACTTTTTCAAGGATTATAAGCGTTTTTTCAAGATCCGGCTTGTCTATTGTAAAAGCTATATCATTTGTATTCAAATCAATTCTTGCATAAGACTGAATAATCATGTCAACCGAAATATTTTCAGCAGCAAGTCTTGTAAAAAGTTTTGCAGCATTACCCGGAACATCGGGAACCTCACAAACTACTATCCTGACCTGAGATAAATCTGCCGCCACGCCTGTTACGGGCTGATACATTTCCATAGCTTTTGCTCCTGTAATTAAAGTTCCTAAATTATCTAATTTAAAAGTGCTGCGAACCCTGAGAGGTACCTTAAACTGTTTTGCAGTCTCAACAGAACGAGGATGTAAAACATTTGCACCGACTCTTGAAAGTTCAAGCATTTCGTCATAAGAAACGGTTTTTAACCTTGTTGCACAAGGAACCGTTCTGGGATCTGCAGTATAAACCCCTTCTACATCGGTATAAAGATCGCACCTTGAAGCATTAAGTGCCGCACCCAAAGCAACCGCAGAAGTGTCAGAGCCGCCTCTTCCCAGAGTAGTTATTTCACCTTCTGTTGTAATTCCTTGAAAACCTGCTATTACAACAATTTTGCCTTCGCTTAATTTACTTTTTATTTTTTCTGTTTTTATATCAACAATTCTTGCTTTTTGGTGTACTTTTTCTGTAATTATACCAACCTGTGAGGCATTAAAACTTATCGCGTCATAACCTTGTGCCTGAATAGCCATTGTCAAAAGCGCAATCGAAACACCTTCGCCTGTTGAAAGGAGCATATCCATTTCTCTTGCGCAGGGTTCTTTTGAAATTTCTTTTGCCATTTTAACAAGGTAATCTGTTGTATGCCCCATTGCAGAAACAACTACTACAACATCGTTCCCCAAATTTTTTTCTTTTATTACGGCTTTTGCCACTTCTTTTATTTTATTTGTGTCCGCAACTGAAGTACCGCCGAATTTTTGTACAACTATCCTTTTCATAATTGCTCTTTTACAAGATTACCTGCATTGCCTTTCTGATTTTTTGCTATTTAATATTTCTTCCAATTCCTCTTTTTCTTTGGCATAGCCAAACAAATCGGGGTAATTGTCTGATATTATTTTTGCAAATTTAATTGCTTCTTCTACATTATAGTCAGAAAGGTTTTCTTTGGCAAGCCTGTAATTTACATAAAATAAAATATTCAGACAATCCATATTTTTGTCATTAAGCTTATATGCAGCAGAAATTTTACGCAAAGCCTCTTTGTAATCGCCCTGCTCAACCAACGCTTTTGAATAGTCTATATAAGGCTTGATTTCTAACGGCTGGTATTCTATTGCTTTTTTATAATATTCATTAGCTTTTGCAAAATTTTTCTCGAGAAAATACGAATTTGCTATTTTGTTATAATTGGCAATAGCTTTTGCAGACAATTTCAAAACCTTTTCAAAATAACTTATAGCTTCTTGATAATTTTTTCTCTCAAAATTTATATCCCCTAATTCCTGTAACGCAACTGTGTTTTCGAAATTAAGATTCAATGTCTTTTCAAAATATTCAACCGCTTTTTCTGCGTTATAAGTTCTATAATAAGAAATTCCCAAATAAGCATAAGCAAATTCATTTTTGTCATTAAGTTCTATTGCTTTTAAGAATTTTTCTTTAGATTCTTCGAATTTGCCGAAACCTTGAAGTGAAAGCCCCCAAGAATTATAAAAATGATAATTAACCTGAGCTTGAACTTCTCCTTTTTCGTAGTATTCAAAAGATTTTTGTTCATCTTTAAGATTCATGTAATTTTCCGCAATAATCATGTAAGTTTCCATTTTAAACTTATTCAAATCAAGGGATTTTAGTGCCGACTTAAGACTTTGGTCATATTTTTTTTCTTTAAAATCAATATATGAAAGATAATAATATGCCTCGCTATGGTTTGGCATAACAGAAATTATAAGATTAAATTTTTCCCTTGCCTTGTCTAATTCTTCCAAATCAAGCTCAACCAAACCCCAAAAGAAAAGGGCGTTAAAGTTTGATATATTAAGCTTACAAGCCTGCTGAAATTTTTCTCTTGCCAAAAGCGGTTTTTTTTGCCTTACCAAAGAAAGCCCCCAATTCAAGACGACATCAGAATTGTTCGGCTCTAATTTTTGTGCAATCTTAAACTGTTTTTCCGCCTCTTTAAAATCATTAAGCTCGGTAAGAACATTTCCTAAGAAACAGTAAGCTTTTGAATTGTTTTTATCCAGTCTTATAGCTTTTGAAAAAAACATCATTGCCGAATTAAAATCTTTATCTTTTGCTTTTAATAGCCCCAGATTAATGTAAGCTTCGGGTGTTTGGTGAGCCATAAGAGTAGAATAAACAAGTTTTTCTTCTGCCTCTGCGAAATTACCTTCTTCGGCCAAATGTACCGCCCAGTTTACATAGGCAACAGAAGGAATGTAAGGATTTTGAACCATTTTTTTATATTCATCAATCCCTGAGTCCAACTCCAAAATCTCGTTAAAAATTTCTTTTATATTTCTTTTAATATTTTTTAATCCGACAAAAGACAATCTGCAACCTCTCTAAAAGCACCACTTCCGCCCAAATTGGTTGTAACCTGTATATCTTTAACTTTTTTAACCGCATCAACGGCGTTTGGCACCGTTATTTTTATTGATGAATAGTTAAGGCTTTCGATATCGTTTATATCATCTCCGATGTACAAAAATTCGCTTTGTTTTAAGCCGTTTCTTTCGACAATCGATTTTATCACATCAATTTTTATTCTTATGCCCTGATGAACCTCCTTGAGGCTGAATTTTTTAGATATTAGCTCTATAGCAGAATTTTTTTCGCCCGAAATAAACGCAACTTCTATTCCTGCTTTTTTCAAAAGCGAAATAGCCATAATATCTTTAAAATTAAGTTTTCTGGAAATGTTTGCATTTTGGTCAATATAAATTCCACCGTCGGTAATAACACCGTCGAAATCTGAAATAACCATCTTAACTGTTTTTGGAATTTTCAAACTCATTATTTTCTTCTCAATTTCTTAATTATAGGCAATTCACTTTCGTAAACTTTTTTTACTCCGTCTCCTGTCATAATAGGAACTTGTCTTATATCTCTTACCATTCTGAAAAGTCCGTTTGGCTCTAAGCTTGCCGCATGGTCAGATCCCCAAAGTGTTCTGTCCATTGTTATATGCCTTTCAACAGAATTTGCACCCATAGCTACCGCCACTATAGAAGGAGTCAAGCCCCTTTCATGCCCGCTGAAACCTATGGGACAATCAAATTTTTCTCTAAATGTTTTTATCACCTTAAGATTAATTTCTTCATGGTCGCTCGGATAAGTTGATGTGCAATGATAAATAACCAAATTATCACTGCCCAAAACTTGAACCGCATGTTCTATTTGCTCCATAGTGCTCATTCCTGTGGAAAGCAGTATCGGTTTTTTCTTTGATTTAGTGTGTTTAAGCAGGGCATCATCGGTTAAGCTTGCAGACGAAATTTTATAACAGGGCGGATTAAATTTTTCTATAAAATCGACTGATTCTTCATCCCAACAAGAGGCAAACCAAATAATTCCCTTTTTCTTGCAATATTTACTGATTTCTGAATACTGTTCATATCCGAATTCTAAACCTCTTTTTAAGTCCCCGTTTGTTTCCCCAAAAGGGCTTTGACGCTCTTTTGCAAGTTCTTCTTTTGTATAAACTACATCAACTGTTCTTTTTTGAAATTTTACCGCGTCACATCCGGACATAACAGCCACATCAATAAGTTTTTTTGCTAAATTAACATCTCCATTGTGGTTAATCCCGATTTCTGCTATTACAAAACACGGATGTCCATCCCCTATTATTTTATCGGCTATTTTTACGGTTTTTCTCACATTAAGCTCCTCTTATGACAAATATTTTTTGTGTAAATCAAATTCTTCCGATGAAGACACTTGTTTTTGAATATCATTAAGTGTTTTTTCTTTTTTTTCTAAAATTTCTTCTTTAACGGGAAGCGTTTCATCATCATCGAGCATTCTTATTAAATTTATTGAATTTTGTGTTGCTCCAATTAACATTCTTTTTTTATTAAGTTCAATTATATGAAGGTTTTTTCCTTGACCGAGCTGGGTCGTTGAAAGTATTACAACATTGCTTAAATCGTGTTTTTTAAGCTGTTCTTGGACTGTTTTTGCACCGACAATATTTAATTTTGAATAAATTACTCCTGTCACATAAATCAAACCTACTACAAAAAGCAGTGTTCCAAGAATCTTAAACATACCCGGCTCATTAGCTGAAACCTTAAGTGCCTCTTTTAATTCGGGACTGACCGCCTCAACTTCCGCAAAGACTATTTGAATTGAGGACAAAAGAATTGTAGCTAAAAGTAAAAACTTCTTCATTAAAACTCCTTAAATAAAATATTTGCTATAAAATTATTGTATCACAAAATACACGGGAGTTGTACATGCTCTGGTACGCTATAAACATCTTTATAATTATAATTTTCATTGCACTGTTTTTCATTACAAAAAAAACAAACAAAAAATGGTCAAAAATTAATGACTATATCGGTATGGTTACAAATACGGTAAATTCTGTCAGGTACGGGAATTTAAGTGCTAAAATAGCAAGACTTGATAATCCCAATTGCCAAAACCTTTCCGAAAGCATTAATCGCATGATTGAAACACTAAAAGACAGAGAAAGCATGATTATTGAATATCAAAATGAGCTTACAAGACAAAACAAATTTTTAGAAGCAGTTATAAATTCTCTTTCTGACGGAATTTTGATTATTGATGAAGATTATAATATTCTTCGCGCGACCCCGCAAATTGCTAACTGGTTTGAAGAAGAAGGCAACAACCTTTTGAGCAAAAATATTTTTGATTATCTTCAAGTTGCCGAAAATACAAAATTTGAAAAGCTCAATAATGATGAAGTTTTTATAAAAAACAATAATTCTGCGAGTTTTGAGGCAAGCATAATGAAGCTTAACCTTGATGATAAGAAAAAACGCTTTGTTTTGATAATTAAAGACACTACAAACCAAAAAGAACTTGAACAGTTAAGGGAGGATTTTGTCGCAACTCTTACCCACGACCTGAAAGTGCCGATTGTTGCAGAAGCAAACATTCTGGATTTTCTCATAAACGGAAAATTCGGTGAAATTAACGAAAAACAGTACGAGGCAATTTCCAATATGAAAACATGCAACAAGGAGCTTGTCGATTTGGTCCAAATTCTGCTTGAAACCTACAAAATAAAAGAAACGGGCGTTGACTTAAACAGAGAAAATGTTTACCTGAATTCTTTTGTATGGCAGGTTATAGAAGAAATGCAACCTATTGCAGAAAAATCTGAAATCAAAATTAATTATTATGTTGACGGAGATTTTAACGTAAGCGCGGACAGTATGCACTTAAGGCGAGTTATTAAAAATCTGATTCAAAACGCTATTTCACACAGTAACTCAAACAGCGATATCAACGTAAACATAGGATACATACCTGATTTTGTAACAATAACAATAACGGATTATGGTCAGGGAATTTCTCAGGAAAATATAGACAAAATCTTTAACAAATACTATTCAACCGCCAAAAAATTCAGAAAAATAGGAACAGGATTGGGGCTTTACCTTTCGCAACAGATTGCAAAATCACATGGCGGCGAAATTGTTGTTACAAGTCAAGAAAACGTCAGCACAAGCTTTTGCATAAAAATTCCGTCATACAAATAATAAACTTACTCAGCTGTGGCTTTTTTATGGAAAATTTTATTAAACCATTTTTGAATAATGACTTTTTCTGTAAATTTATCTATTATTTTTATAGAAGAAGCCAATGCCGTTATTCCAACCACAACCAAAGCAAAATTTCTTAAGCCTGATTTTGGGCCTTTATTTTTAAAAAATAAAGGAAAAACAGTTATATAATTAAGTGCTTTTTGAAATCCCAAAGCAAATTTAGTCAAAGTGCCTTTTGGCATATTATTCAAGGACAAATCTGAAAACATTTCAAAAAAATTGTTCAATTTTGGTTTTTGTTTTACCGCCCTAGTAATTCCTGTTTTAATATTTTTTAAAAATTTCAAATCAATTGTTCTGTCTGTCAAGGCTTGAACTGTTTTTACAAGCCCTGTGGGCAAAATAACACTTGCAAATGTTTGAAAAGCAAGCCTCTCAGCACCTTGTCTCAGGCTTTTCTTTTTATAATCAAAGTCTTCACCTCTTTTATATTTATCCGCAGTATCCATAAATATGTATGTTAGTGCAGGAATGTAAGTTAACATTTCCCCTATAGGCCCTATAATAGGAGATACTGCCGCACCTATTTCGTTTGTAAAGCCAAAAAGTCTTGTAGGGTACTTTGAATAAACATCCTCTTTTACTCCGATTGACGCTTCTGGTCCAAATTTTTTGGGGTTTTTCTTGATACCGAGTTTATTAATAAAACTACTTACTTCTTTCTTTGCCTCGGCATTACCACTTGAGTCATTAACATGTATGGCATGTGGATTTGAATAAGATGAACGAACATGTGATTTAGAATAAAATTCCTTTATCCCGTCAATAATATGAGCTGGTAAATGTTTACTTATCGGCTTAATCATTAATTTTTCCCAAGAAATACTAATCTAGTGTAATATAAAACCCCTGAATCGTAAAAAATGCTTTTATAATAAGTATTTTTACAATTCTTTATTTTTTAGGCCAATTTTGTATTATTCGCATAGGAGCACGGGCAATAGCCAAAGCCTGTGCCTCAACATCTTTTGTAACTACGGTTCCCGCCGCTACCGTTGCTTTTTTGCCTATTTCAACAGGTGCTACCAGAACCGCGTTTGACCCGATGCTTGCGCCGTCTTTGATTTTTGTTTTATTTTTTGTTTTTGTAAAATGATTGTAATTTGCAGTAATAGTACCTGCACCCACATTAACGTCAGAGCCGATTTTGCTGTCGCCGATGTATGAAAGGTGGCAAGCGTTTGTGTTTGAAGCTATTTTAGACTTTTTCACTTCGACAAAATTTCCTACTTTAACGTTATCACCAAGTTCCACATCGCCTCTTATATGAGCAAAAGGCCCTATTGAACAACTACCCCCGATTTTATTTTTTCCTGTTATATAAACATTAGGATAAATCACAGTATCTGCTCCGATTTTTGTATCAGATGAAATCCATGTCGTTTCAGGGTCAACTATTGTAACCCCGTTTTCCATATGTTTATTTACAATTTTTCTGTTAAGCATTTTGTAGGATTGAGCAAGGTGTAATTTTGAATTTATCCCAAAAATTTCCTCGTTATCATCCAAAACAAAAGCGTTTACGTTTAAATTACATTTGCCCCCCCAGGAAATAATATCTGTGAGGTAATATTCTCCCTGAGCGTTATTGCTTTTTAATTCAGAAAAAGCTTTTTTAACCTTCTGCCAGTTAAGACAATAAATTCCTGCATTAATTTCTTTAATTTTCTTTTGAGCAGGACTTGCGTCTTTTTCTTCAACAATGGAGCTCAATCTTTCTCCGTTTCTAACGATTCTTCCGTAATTTGTCGGATTATCAAAAACCGCACTCATAACCGTTAAGTCGGATTTTTTATTTTTATGAAATTCAATAAAATTTTTCAAGGTATCTGCGGTAATCAAAGGCGTATCGCCGCATAAAATCAAAACTTCACCGTCAAATTTTTCCAACGCAGAAGAAACCATGCTAACCGCATGCCCTGTTCCAAGCTGCTGTTTTTGAAGCACGCAGGAAGTTTTTTTGTAATTACTTTTTACAAATTTTTCAACTTCTTTTGCCTGATGACCCACTATAACAAAAGATTCATCTATTAACTTTGTACCTTCGACAGCATCAAGAACATATCCCAAAAGCGATTTATCAAAAATTTTATGCAAAACTTTTGCCAAATCGGACTTCATTCTGGTGCCTTTGCCTGCTGCAAGAATTACGGATTTAATTTTAGCATTTTTCATACTTTAGCTCCTTACACGATAATTATACAATAAAATTTTAAGGTTGAATATAAAAAGCGTTTATGGGATAATAATGGGCGTAAAATGTAACTTTTAAGAAGGAGAGAAATATGCCGACATTTATTGAAGACATTACAGCAAGACAGATTTTGGACTCACGCGGAAATCCTACCGTAGAAGTCGATGTCAAATTATCTTGCGGAGTAGTAGGAAGAGCCGCTGTACCATCAGGAGCTTCAACAGGAATTTTTGAAGCACTTGAATTAAGAGACGGCGACAGCTCAATGTATTTAGGAAAAAGCGTTCTGCAGGCAGTTGATAATGTAAATACAAAAATAGCACCGGAACTCATCGGTGAAGACGCTTCCAACCAACAAGAAATTGACAGAATTATGCTTGAATTGGACGGCACAGACAACAAATCAAAACTAGGTGCAAACGCAATTTTGGGCGTTTCACTTGCTGTTGCAAAAGCTTCATCGTTGGCTTATGAAATGCCGTTATACAGATATTTAGGCGGAATTACAGCATGCACTCTTCCTGTGCCTATGATGAACATCATAAACGGCGGCGCACATGCTGACAATAACATTGATTTTCAGGAATTTATGATAGCTCCTGTGGGCGCAAACAGCTTCCAAGAAGCAATAAGAATGGGTGCGGAAGTTTTTCATAACCTTAAAAAAGTTCTTCATGACAGAGGGCTTGCAACTTCAGTCGGTGACGAAGGCGGATTTGCACCAAACCTGGGTTCTAACGAAGAAGGAATCGAAGTTATACTAACCGCAATCGAAAAAGCAGGATACAACACGGATCAAATTAAAATATGCTTGGATGTTGCTTCATCAGAATTTTACAAAGACGGAAAATACGTCCTTGAAGGAGAAGGGAAAACTCTTTCCAGAGAAGAAATGGTTGAATTCCTTGCAAAATGGGTTGAAAAATATCCTATTATTTCAATCGAAGACGGAATGGCAGAAGAAGATTGGGAAGGCTGGAAATTATTGACCGAAAAAATCGGAGATAAATGCCAATTAGTCGGAGACGATTTATTTGTAACAAATACCGCAAGACTTTCTGAAGGTATCCAAAGAAATATCGCTAATTCAATCTTAATTAAAGTTAACCAAATCGGAACTTTAACAGAAACCTTAGCGGCAATTTCAATGGCACACGAAGCAGGCTACACTGCGATTTCTTCTCACCGCTCCGGCGAAACAGAAGATACATTTATAGCTGACCTTGCCGTTGCTACAAACTGCGGTCAAATTAAAACAGGCTCTGCTTCTCGTTCTGACAGAATCGCAAAATACAATCAATTAATAAGAATAGAACAAGAACTGGGCTCTGCGGCAAAATACCTTGGACTTAACGCGTTCAACGGTCAAAAAGGACAAAATAAATCCTGCTGCGGATGCGGATGCCAATAAATTAAGTTGAATAGTTGAATAGTCGATAAGTTGAACAGTTACGTAAAGCTTATCGACTATTTTTATACCTTTAAACTTTTTCCGTTTACTTCAAAAAAGTTATAAACTTACCCGAATACTTTTTTTGTTTGACTAATTCAAATCCTTCAAAGCTTAATTCTCTGTCGTGCTCAATTACTATTATTCCATTAGCTGTTAAAAGCTTCTTTTCTTTTATTATTTTCAAAATCAATTCATAAATCCCGCTTTTATAAGGCGGGTCAAGATAAATCACGTCAAAAGTTTCATTGAATTTTTCGATTTTTTTTAAAGTATCGCCTATTAGAATATTGGGCTCGATTTTTAATTTTAAATAATTTTCTTTTAAAATTTTTACAACTTTTAGATTTTTTTCAACCGCAATAATCTTTTCAAATCCTCTTGAAAGTGCCTCTAATCCCATTATGCCCGAACCCGCAAAAGCATCCAAAAAACTCTTGCCCTCAAATTTACCCGTTATTGAAAAAAGGCTGCTGAATACGCTTTCTCTTATTTGCGACAAAGTAGGTCTTACAATATTTTCATCGGGCAAAAGAACTTTTCGCCCCTTGTATTTTCCGCCTGTTATAATCATAAAAAGATTATACCAAAAAGGGATAAAGGGATAAAGGGATAAAGGGGTAAAGGGGTAAAGGGGTAAAGGGGTAAAGGGGTAAAGGGGTAAAGGGGGCGAAAAAAAAGGGGCGGCGTTTTGCTTTGCAAAACGCCGCCCCTTTAAAATCTTATCAGTTATTGCTCAAAACAAGCTTCATAGTTGCCATGTTTTTAATTGAAAACATTTTATGTTTATTTCCCTGTCCGCCTGCAATATTAAAAATTCTTACCATGCGCTGAATTTCTTCAATATCTTTTCTCGTTTCAACCTTATAAACGTTGCAAATAGGATCTGAAACCACTGACATTATTGTGTTTAATTCTTGTTCTTTCATGCGTCGCCTCTCGTAACAATCTATATATTAATAAAAACAATCATGGGCAAATAATTGCCTTTTTTATTACTTTTTATGTTACAAGAATTAATATAAGATTTTTTTATGCCCATTTCTTTCTCTTTGATTGCGATGCAAAGAGAAAGAAATGGGCGAAAGAAAGAGAAACACGCGAACAAAATGCCAAAGTGTCAGGGCTACGCCCTGAATTCAATTTTAATAAACCCTTTCCGACCATATTGGAGTGAATAGCTGACGCTTAATGAAACAATGTCAAAGCGAGTGTGTTTGAGTGCCAAAGGCACGAGTTCGCGAGCTCGGGTTGAGTTTAGCGTCAGCTAATGAACGCAAATCAGGTCGGAGAGTTTCTTTACCTACTTTCTTGGCGGTCCAAGAAAGTAGGTTTACAAAAAGATAAACATAACAAATATTTATAATATAATAATTTTATAAACAAGAATGGGAAACATGTTTTCACAAGAATTAAAAGAAAAATACCCTTTTTTAATAAAATATTTTGAAAAAGGATTAAAAAAACCAAAAAGAGAACTCGCCCACAGCATTCTTTTTTACGGAAACGATATTGAAGCACAATATGCTCTTGCGACAGACCTTGCAAGAATTTTAAACTGCAAAGAATTAAAAAATAAAGATTGCAAATGCATAAACTGCAACTGGATAAGAGATGAAAAGCACCCTGCAGTATTAACCGTATCAAAATTTGACAATAAACCTTCAGATGACGACTCCAAAACCGTAATTTCTGTAAAACAGGCGCAAATGATTAAAAATTCACTTTTAAACACTTCCGAATTTCACAGGGTTTTTATCTTCTGCGATGCAAAAATGGAGGGTGAAAAAAGAATTCCGCTCGGACTGAATGAGCAAAATTTTCAAGAAGAAACCGCAAACGCTTTGCTTAAGACCATTGAGGAACCTCCGTCCAATACTACTTTTTTCTTTTTGACAAGGGATAAAAACGACCTTATAGAAACAATTATTTCGCGCTCTCAAAGCTTTTTTGTTCCATCTTTTGAAAAACCGGAAAAAGATTTTTCAGCCGTATCGGACATTTTTGAAAATTATCCCAATATTGAAAGAAAAGAATCTTTAGACCTTGCACAAAGTCTTTTTATGCTCTCCAAAGATATTGACAGCTTAAATATTCTGAAAAAAATTCAAAATTATATGCTTGCACTTATGAAGGCAAATATTAAAAATTCTGCTTTAAAAACAAAGATTTTAGAAGACATAAAGACAGTTGAAACCGCAAAAAAGCAGATTAATGCAAAAGTAAATCCCCAACTTGCGTTTGAAAATATGTGCCTTAACCTGACAAAACCCTGCTAAATACTTTCGCCTTTAAGCTCCATTGCCTTGTTATAAAGCTCCAAATACTGCTTTGAAAGCTTTTCTTTACCGAGTTTTTTATAAGTATAGGCAAGATTAAAATAAAAATCAGGCTCATTGTTTTTAAGTTCAATAGCTTTTAAAAATGCTATTTTTGCTTTGCCTAAATCCCCCGCCTTCAAATACGCACATCCCAAATTATAATAACCGTAAGCAAAGTCCTTTTTTAAACGGCATGCCTTTTTTAAATTTTCAATTGCCATAAAGGGTTTTTCTTCATCCAAATATAAAACCCCTAAATTATAATAAGGTTTATAAAAAAGTTCATCAACTAAGATTGAACGCTGATACATAAAAATCGCATCTGAAATTTTATCTTCATCTCGCAAAATATTCCCCAGCAAAACATAATCCTGAGCATTTCTTTTAGCATCAGGAACTGTTAAAAGAATCTCATAAGCACCCTTCAGGTCATTATCATTGTAGAGTAATATCGCCTGTTGACTCGGTGTCATCTCATCATCTGAAATCGGCGGTTTCTGTGCAAACTTTTTTGCGGGAATATGCAAAAATTCCTTGATATCATTCATAATAACCCCGTTTACCCCTTGCGCCAAAGCGCAGGAGTTTGAAAGAAGTAAAAAAGACAGCAATAAAATAAACTTTTTCATATACAAAATTATAGTTTAAATAATTTCTCATGTCGAGAAATTTGAAATCAAAAAAAACATGTGCCAAGATATAAGTGATGTCTCTTTTACTGATTAGTCCTTGTCAAAACAAGATTTTGGCAAGGATTCTTTAATTTGTCTGAACAAACAAACTTATAAGTTCATTTAAAGCAGAATACTGTCTATGATAATTTTGAGATTGTTTTTCAAGTGCAATAATTTGTTTTTTATATTCTTGAATTGTATTTTGACATTCTCTTGCGGAATTTTTAAGCCCTTCTTGGGTTTGTTGGGCTTCTTGGAGCACATTTCTCATAGAAATTCCCAAAGCTTCCATAGTTTGCTTTATAATCTGAGCACCGGTTGTTCTTGTAACCCCTGAAGGCAGCTGCCCTATAAGCTTTTTCAAAACAGCAATATTGCTCGGGATTTCAAAACTGTCAAGTTCTTTTGAAAAATTTTCAGAAACAAGCGGCTGAGAACTAACAGGAGCAGAATATGTTTGAGGCGCAACAGAAGGCTCTTGTGCAAACATCTTTTCTTCCTGAATAAAATCTGTAGTTGAAGAAAATTCCTGTTCGCTTCCCAAATCCAAGTCGCTGTCAGACTCAAGCGAAGCTAAAAAATCATCTTCAGGTTCTTCTGCCTTTTGTTGAGGCGCAGAAGAAGCTTGTTCAAAAAATCCGGGGATATCATCCAAAAAAGTCGATTCCTCTTTTTGTGCAGAAACTGACGAAACAGGATTGATTTCTATTTCTGACTGCTTTTTAAGTGCTTCGACTATTTTTTTGCCTACACCTTCTGATAATTTGCTGTTAGCCATAATTTTCCCCTACTTATATTTCTTCATATTTATACATTATAATAAAAAAACTTTTTTTTAACAGAAAACATTAATTTATGTGAAATAAATAATTACTTTGTAACAAAATATATCAAATTTTTATTTTTTATCCGATAAGATATAGAAAATATATGGAATTGATGTACAATAGTATTAAATAAAAGCAAATTAAACGTATTTTACAGGAGGTTTTAATGGCAAGAATATTGGTTTCAATGCCTGATGATTTTTTAGATAAAGTTGACGGATTGGCAAATGATGAACAAAGAACAAGAAGCGAACTTGTAAGAGAAGCTTTGAGAAATTACATCAAACGGTCAAAAATTGCAAATCCTAAAAAAGCTATAGAAAACGCAAAAATTCTTGATGAATTATTAGACTAAAATCAAGCTATATCTTTTTGGTTGTCAATTTCTATTGTATATCTTATAACATAACTTGCCATCAAAAGCAAAAACGGATTGATTTCCGTTGTATTTGACATGTTTATTTTTGCCTGACGCGACTGATTTTCAAATTGCTTTGCCGGTTTTTGGTCAAAAATAATGCTTGAAGTTATTGCATGTGCGCTTCCTTCCGCCTTTAATTTTTTTAAAAGTTCTTCTTTGGGAAATTCTTCAGAGCAGTTAATCAAAACAGTCATGGAGTTTCCTACCCCTAAAATAAGCGTTGCTTTTACGTTTCCGTAATTTTTCGTTGAAATTAAAATTGTAATAGAAGATTCCGATTCTCCCTTTTCATTTTCGTATGTTTCGACTTCAAGTTCAAAATCCTTATCCTGAGGAAGCGGAATCCACGGAAGATAAAGTAATATCAAGTTTTTTATTGCGCTTGAACTTTTCTCCCCCGCCGCGGAGACACAAGCGTTTATAAGCTTCATAGTATCTTTTATTTGTGAAAGATCAGAAATACCCTGTTTTGAAGCATTTGCCATATCACCTATAAGCTTGTTCACAGCCTCTTTACCTTGATTTTGAAGAAAAAGAGCTATCTGGTTGGTATCAATATTTTTTGCCAAAAGCCTCGGTGCCTGCTCTCCCGCATTGGCTTTTTGCACAATTTCCAAAAATTCTTTCAAATCTTTGGGCAAATTCATTGATTCTTTTACATAAAGTGCCCTATCTAAACTGTCGAAATGATTCATTGACAAAGGCTGATATACAACAGGCTGCCTGGTTATGGGAGTTAAAATAACAGGTTTTACAGAAATTTTTTGCTGCATGGCGTTTAAGTTTTGATTAAAAGTTTCCTGCGCCACTTTAGATTTTTGTGTCATCTCGGTTGATGACCCTCTTAACCCTGCTCGTGAAGCATCTACAAACTTATTTAAAAAATTACCTAAATTAAAATCTGCCATACTAACATTATGCTGATTTTTAGACAAAAAGCAACCTTTTATTTAATCAAATCCTTATGTCCAAAAAACGGATTTGGCGGAGTTGTTTTATATGTTTTATATTTTCTAAAGTTTTCATTGTTTATACTTGATTTATATTGAGGTTTTTTCTTGACAGGCAACCTGAAAAAATCTCTTATCCCTTCAACGATATTCTGTGCTTCAATATCTTGATATTCTTGTTTATTCAAAATTTTTAATTCGTTTTTATTTGACATATGACCGACTTCAACTAAAACGGAGGGAATTATATTTGAAGACTGCAAAACATAAAGCTGCTGTGCCCAAGCAGAATTTATGCCGTTATTTGGTATCGTATCATCCTGCTTGAACCACTTATTAATAGTTTGAGCAAGAGGAGTGCTTTTTTCTCCGAAAGCAAAAATAGTTTCGCCGGAATTATGCTTAAACCCTGCAGGCTTTGAATCATGATGAATTGAAACAAACAAATCCGCCTTAACTCCTTCTTGAATTTTTCTAATCATAGGCAGAGGCATATTATCCAAATAAATTACCTCGGCACCAAGCTTTGTAAGTTTTCTTTTGACATTTATAGCTACTTTGTCATTAAGATCTGCTTCTTTGATAATTTTTTTACCGGATTTAGCCTTAGCACCTTCATCTACTAGCGAAGGTCCTTTTTGTGCCCCGTGACCGGAGTTAATCATTATAGTTTTTCCCTCAAGCGGTAATCTGAAATGTCCCATGCAAATATCCCCTATATTTATATAAAGGTTTTAATTATTTAAAAATTGATTATTCTTAAATAAAGAGAGTATAGAAAAATACAAAAATTTACAATTTTACATAATTTAAACACTAAAAAGGCGGGCTTTTTTAAAAAAGCCCGCCTTTTTGATATTATATTCTACTTAAGCGATAATTTTATCAACTACGCCTGAGCCAACAGTTCTTCCGCCTTCTCTGATAGCGAATCTCATACCGGCTTCGATAGCAACAGGAGCGATAAGTTCGACTTCCATAACTACGTTATCACCGGGCATAACCATTTCTCCCTGGAATTTGATTGAACCCGTAACGTCAGTTGTTCTGATGTAGAACTGAGGTCTGTATCCTGGGAAGAATGGAGTGTGACGTCCGCCTTCTTCTTTTGTCAAAACGTAAACGTTAGCGGTGAATTTTGTGTGAGGCTTGATTGAACCGATAGCGGCGATAACCTGACCTCTTTGTATTTCAGTTTTATCAACACCACGAAGCAATAAACCGACGTTATCACCTGCTAAACCTTCATCAAGAAGTTTTCTAAACATTTCAACACCTGTAACGGTAGTTTTTTTAGTTTCGCCAAAACCCACTATTTCAACTTCCTGTCCGACTTTAACACGTCCTCTTTCAATTCTTCCGGTTGCAACAGTTCCACGTCCGGTAATTGAGAAAACATCTTCAACAGGCATTAATAAAGGTTTATCCAATTCACGGGTTGGAGTAGGGATGTATGTATCGATTGCATCCATCAATTCCCAAATTTTGTCAACCCATTTATCTTCACCCCTTTGAATTTTCGGATTAGCAGCTACTGCTTCAAGAGCTTTTAGTGCTGAACCATGGATAAATGGAGTATTGTCACCGTCTAATTCATAAGAAGTTAGCAATTCTCTAACTTCCATTTCAACCAATTCCAACAACTCAGGATCGTCAACAGCATCACATTTGTTTAAAAATACTACTAATTTAGGAACGCCAACCTGTCTTGCCAACAAGATGTGTTCACGAGTTTGAGGCATTGCACCGTCTGTTGCAGCTACTACAAGAATAGCTCCGTCCATTTGAGCAGCACCTGTAATCATGTTTTTTACATAGTCTGCGTGTCCCGGACAGTCAACGTGTGCATAGTGTCTTGCATCTGTTTCATATTCAACGTGTGCAGTTGAAATGGTAATACCTCTTGCTTTTTCCTCAGGAGCAGCATCGATTTCATCGAATTTTTTTGCTTGTGCTTTTCCTGCTGCAGCCATTGCACCTGTAATTGCTGCTGTTAATGTTGTTTTACCGTGGTCAACGTGACCTACTGTACCTACGTTAACGTGCGGTTTGTTACGTTCAAACTTTTCGCGTGCCATGAGATTGGTCTCCTTTTTAATTATTACTACTTTTTACTTATTTTATAAGCTATACACTTATTTTATATGCTCAATTTGGAATGTCAATAACAGAGGGTAAATAGATTAATAGGTTAATAGGTGAATAAGAGCATTTTTATTAAAATTTTTCAACCATTCACCATTTAAGCCTTTTTCACTATTGTTCTGTTTCTTCGACCTCTTCGGTTCCTTCGATTTCTTCTGCTTCAACCGTTAATTCAGGAGCTGTTTCATCAGCTTCAAAAACCTGTTCATTTAATTCTTCTTCGATTTCCTGTTTAATTTCGTCTTCGGCTTCAACGTCCTCGCCTGCGTCTTCAACTACTTCTTCGTATTCAGGGTAGTTTTCAGTATTTTGCATTTGTGTGGAGCTTTTTATGTCAATTTTCCAACCTGTAAGCTTGTGGGCAAGACGAACATTTTGACCTTCTCTGCCGATTGCAAGGCTCAATTGGTCATCAGGAACCACAACAAGAGCTTCTCTTGAAGTTTCGTCGTCTGCGAGAATATCAACAGAAACAATCCTTGCAGGGGAAAGCGCATTAACTATATATTCTACAGGATCTGCCGACCATCTTACGATATCGATTTTTTCGTTTTTCAATTCGCCTACGATAGTCTGAATTCTGCTTCCTCTGGGTCCTATGCAGGCTCCTACCGAATCAACTTCTGGGTCATTTGAGAAAACAGCTATTTTAGTTCTGTATCCGGCTTCTCTTGCAATTGATTTAATTTCTACAATTCCGTCTTCAATTTCAGGAACTTCCAATTCAAAAAGTTCTCTAACGATTTCCGCGTGAGCGTGAGAAACGATTACCTGTGGAAGTCTTGTTGTTTCTTTTACGTTAAGCACAAAAACTCTAATTCTGTTTCCGGATTTATAATATTCTCCGGGTATTTGTTCTCTTTGAGGGATTATAGCGTCTGTTTTTCCAATGTTTACTATAACATTTCTATTTTCAACACGCTGAATTATACCTGTTGTCAAAGAACCTTTTTTCTCCATAAATTCCGCTAAAACAAGGTTTCTTTCTGCTTCTCTTATTCTTTGTGTGATAACCTGTTTTGCTGATTGTGCGGCAATTCTGCCGAATTGATCGGGTGTAACTTCAATTTTAACTTCATCTTCAAGTTCAACTTCATCATCAATTTCTTTTGCATCTTTAAGGGAAATTTGTTCATTTTCCATTTCTTCTTCAACTTTTTTCACAACGAGTTTTGTTCTGAACACCCCGATTTCACCTGACTGCTCATCCAAAATCGCTTCAATATTTGTTGCCTCTTTTATATGCATGTGCTTTTTGTAAGCCGCCACCATCGCGTCGCACAGTGAATCTATCAAAACTTCTTTTGAAATTCCTCTTTCACGTTCTAACTGTTCACAAGCTTCAAATAATGCTGTACCTATTTTAATCATTGTTTTTACTCCTTACTTTTTTTGTATTTAAGTAAATAGGAAATAGTAAATAGTGAATAGAATAAAAATCCATTTACTATTTACTATTTACCATTCACTCAATGTATAATCTTGTATTTTTTATTTTGTCTAACTCCAAAACCATTTCTTTTTCATCGGAAAGCCTTTTTACAAAAATTTTTCTTTTAGCTTCGTCATAATCAAGAAGCTTTGCCCTAAAAATATTATCAACTTCGCCTTCCAATGGTTCTTTTAACTTTATGCTGATATTTTTTCCCATAAAAATTAAATATTCTTTATCGGATTTGAATTTTCTGTCTAACCCGGGTGATGAAACCTCCAAATAATACTTGCAAGGAATTAATTCATCCAAAAAATCGTTTAGGCTTCTTGTTACATTTTCACAATCCTCAAGGGTAACACCTCTGTCTTTTGCAAACAAAAAAATCCTCAAAAACCAACGATGATTTTCTTTTTCAAAATCAATTTCTATGGGAATCAAGCCAAACCTCATTGCCGTATTTTCAATAAGCGGTGTAATTTTTTCCAATATTTCATATCTGTTAATGTTTTCGTGCGGCACTTTGCCCCCTTAAATAAAAAAGAACGGCAAATGCCCGTTCTTTTTGACCTGATAACAATTCCTTAGAATTGCCTCACTAAAATGATACTACATTAAAATATTTCTTTTGTAAATACATGACAAATAAAAATTTACATTGAGCCTGTTTACGGCAGGTTACGGTGCTTCAAGGCGCGCCGCCTTGAAGCCAAATAAAAAAGCGGCATATGCCGCTTTTAAAATCTCGTTTCTCTTAATCCTCGTAAAATCCCAATAACGTTTCGTATCGTTTTTAGTATCTTTGTACTAATCCAGTAGCGCCTCTAAAATAGTTGCATTTTTTGTTGCCGTAACATTTTCTCTTACTTTGTTTCTGTGAATATAAGTTCTCAGGGCTTCTCTGATAAGCTCTGAACGTGAACGGTTTTCGTTACCCGCAACTGAATCAATCTCGTCTAAAAATTTTTCGGGCATTGAAATCAAAACTCTTGCCATGATATTTTTCTCCTTTTGAACTTGTACTCTCTTAATTTATCCTCGTATTTATATAAAGTATTTTTGTATTTAAAAATTGCCTATTTTATATATACTTTGTAAATATTGATTTACATTTCTTAATAAAATTGGCTGAAAGTCAATTATTAAAAGAGTTTATAATTGCATGAGGAACTCTGGGGTCAAGCGCATTGGGCAAAATGTTTATTGCGGTTAAGTCTTCTTTTTTAATTAGTGAAGCAATAGCTATTGCGCATTTGAGCTTTATTTGGTCTGTAACTTTATTAATTTTATTAACAATAAGCGATTTAAAAAGACCGGGAAAAGCAAGTGAATTGTTTATCTGATTGTCAAAGTCGCTTCTGCCTGTCGCAACAATAAAAGCACCTTCTTTTAATGCTTCATCGGGCATGATTTCAGGGGTCGGATTTGCAAGCGCAAAAATTATAGGCTTTTGCTTCATTTCCTTTATAAATTCAGGCTTTAAAACCCCTGCGGTGGAAAGTCCTATAAATATATCAGCACATTTGAGCGCATCTTGTAAGCCGCCTTTAATTTTTCCCCTATTTGTAATTTGTGCAAGTTTTTCGAGATAAAAATCGTTGTTTTCATCTCCCTCAACAACAATCCCCTTGCGATTTGTATGAACAATATTTTTAGCACCGGCTGATAAAAGAAGCTTTGAAACTGCCTGTGCTGCAGCACCTGCACCTGATATTACGATTTTAACATCTTCTATTTTTTTATCCGCCAATTCAAGCGCGTTCAAGAGTGCTGCCAGAACAACTATCGCCGTGCCATGCTGATCGTCGTGAAAAACAGGAATATTAAGTCTTTCGACAAGTGCTTTTTCTATGTCAAAACATTTCGGGGCGCAAATATCTTCCAAATTAACCCCTGAAAAAGATTTTTCCAACGCTTGAACTATAGTTATAATTTCCTGCGGGTTTTGGGTTTTCAGGCAAAGCGAAATCGCATCCACCCCTCCTAAATATTTGAATATGACAGCTTTTCCTTCCATGACAGGAATCGCCGCCGCTGCTCCGATATTGCCGAAGCCTAAAACCGCCGAACCGTCTGAAACAAGCGCCACGGGGAGGCAATTATCTTGATTTTCGCTTAATTTTGTTTCGACCACGCCGCCTGCTTTTTCTCTTAGAGAAAGCGACTGCTGCTCAAAATTTCCTTCAAGCTGGTTTATATTGAAGTTAAAAATATTTTTTGAAAACGGCATGAAAAATTCTTTTATATCGATTGGTGGTGTAGGTATTTCCCTCCCCCCTTGAGGGGGAGGGTTAGGGTGGGGGGATTTTAAAACAGGAATTTCCACTTCAAACTGAATATCCTTAACCTCATCTGCAATAATCGTCAAATCAATTCCGCAAAAATTGGGGTAAATGTTTTCAATTACAAGTTTTAAAAACTCTTTTTTACACTCAAGCGGATAAG